>JBAUUM010000864.1:0-4095 GCA_049582705.1 Actinocatenispora sp. | reverse complement strand
GGGCGAAATCGTCGCCATCCACGAGTGCCGCGACACCCGGTTCGAGCGCCGCGTCGCCGTCGGTGCGGCCGCTGGCCGGCTGCCGGAGCCTGGCCGACCTCTTCCCCGAGGACGTGTACCGCACGGTGGGGCTCTACCCCGACAGCGCCCAGCAGCGCGACACGGTCGACCGGTCGCAACGGTCCTGCTCCTTCGGCGGCGTCACCCCCGACGGCCGCAAGGACCAGCGCACCCGCGTCGACATCGTCCGGAAGGCCGTCCCCGGCAACGGCGCGGACCCGGACGACGGGCTGCGCGAGGACGCCCGCCAGTTCGTCGGCTACTACTGCGGGTCGGAGAAGCCGTACACGCCGACCGGATTCCAGTGGGCCACCGCCTGCTACCACGCGGCCTCGGACGGCGGCTTCATGTCGGTCGGCGTGATCAGCGACGACACGATGGTCGGCGTCGAAATGACCGGCCGGCGGGGCGCCACCGGTCCCGCGCAGTTCCACCACCTTCTCGAAGACAACGCCCTCGCGACCGCCACGGCGATCCGCGCGGGGCTCTGAATCCCCGAGGACGGACCGTGAAGACGCTGTTGGAGCAGTACAACGAGGCGGTGGACCGGCTGCCGGTCACCGTGAAGTCCCCGGACGGGTGGGTCACGGTGTCCCGGAGCGACACCGGCAACCTCTCGGTCCGGCTCCGTCAGGGCGCGGCGACGCGGCTGACCGAACGTCAGCTCACCGCCGAGGTGCGGGGAGCGCTGACCAGCGCCTACCTGACCTACCGGACGAAGTGTCGCGAGCTGCGACGCCAGATCATCGGCCCCGACGTCGACAAGTACGCGAGGAGCAACTGATGGGCACGCTGAGCGTTGAGGTCGAGGCACTGATCGCCAACGGACGGGAACGGTACGAGGACTCGTACACCTGCGACACGCTGAACTGGTTCCTGCAGTTCTGCGCCGACGTGCCCGCGACCGCGTGGGGCCGGTTCGACTGGTCCGACCGGTGGTCGAAGGACTGGCACACCGCGGCGGAGGCCCGCGAGGACGAGGCACGTACCGCCCGGGACGTGCAGGGCCACACCGGCGCGGCGCTCTACCAGGTCGCGGCCGACTACTCGCACACCGACATCGACATCTCGCTGACCTTCGACATCTCCGACCAGAACGCGGCGCTGCGGCCGTGGCTGGCCGCCCTGCACGGGAACGGCGGTGGCGGCACCGTCCACCCGGGCGGCAAGGTCGACCCGCCCGCGCCGTACTCCGGCGGCAACTACACCGTCGCGATCGCACCGGAGAACCCGGACGAGCCGAGCGACGTCAACACCCGCATGCAGTACGCGTTCCTGGACCACAGCCTGAACCAGGACCAACTCATCGCACCCGGGACGGTCACCCCGCTGATGCGCGCCCGGGAAACGCTGCTGAACACCCCGGGGTGCCGGGCACTGTGGACGTTCATCAACGAGCACTATCCGGAGCTGCAGCAGGCGGAGGAGATCCTCGCCCAGTACGGGATGGCGCCGGACAACTCGCCGGCGCGGGACTTCATCGACGACGCCAAGGACGCCGTGCCGGGCATCATCATCAACCGCGCCGAGCTGGTCGGGGTGGTGAAGAACGAGTACGACGAGCTGACCGCGGACATGGTCTCCGACACCGACAACCTGAAGGCGTACTGGTACAGCCCGGGCGGCGCGACCGCGTACTTCACCCACGCGAACACCCTGATCAAGTACTACCAGAGCCTGTCGGAGCAGGCCGGCTGGTTCCACGACGAGGGCAAGAAGGCCGGCAACGCGATCGACTCGTTGCAGCTCGCGTACTCGAAGGTCGGGTACGACCTGATCGGCGACGTCATCGACCGGCTGGAGGCCTATCTGGACGCGCTCGACGACATCACCAGCAACATCGACGACCCGGTCAAGGCGCTCGCCTCCGCGGTCAGCGCGATGGGCAAGGCGATGCTGTCGAAGTGGCAGCAGGCCAACTCCGACGCCCAGTCGACGTTGCAGATCAGCGAGGCGGCCCAGGACGACGCGCCGGACCTGGGCGACACCACGCACGGTCCCGTGCCGTTCCCGGAGAGCGGCGTGCCGAACAACGGCTGGAAGCACCCCGACCAGTGGAGCCCGAACCAGAACCCGCTGCCGCCGGAGACCGCGGGCTGACCACCCGGGCTTCCGTTCAGCAATTTGCTAATGGCAAACATCGACCTGCATCCATCGGATGTTAGGGTCGTTCCGCCGCTCACGGGTGGACGGCGCACAGGCTGCGCAGGGGGGTGCAGGGTAGGGAACGCGGCCCGCAACGGGCCGCGTTTCCTGTCCCCTCGGCGCCGTCGACCGACCGGTCTGTCCTCGGCCCCGCCCGTGTGGGCTGCGACGTCCGGTGCCGGCAGGCTACGTGGCGACCCGGACCGCGGCGGTCAGTACCAGTTGGGCCAGCGACACCGGCACGAGACCGAGCCAGCAGAACCGCTGCAGCTGGTCGGCCCGGAGGCGCGGAAAGCTGACCCGCAGCCAGATCACCACGAACGCCACCGCGAACACCTTGATCAGGGTCCACAACCAGCCCAGCTGCTGATCCGCGAACGGGCCCTTCCAGCCACCCAGGAACAGCACCGTGGTCAGCGCCGCGATGACCACGATGCCGACGTACTCGGCGAGCAGGAACAGCGCGAACCGCAGCCCCGTGTACTCGGTCAGGTAGCCGAACACCAGCTCGGAGTCGGCCACCGGCATGTCGAACGGCGGCCGCCGGATCTCCGCCAGCCCGGCGGTGAAGAAGACCAGCATGGCCGGCAGCTGCCAGAGCAGCCACCACGGGCGCCACGCCTCGACGATGCCGGACAGCGACAGCGTGCCCGCCGCCATCGCCACGCTCGCGGCGGACAGCACGAACGGCAGCTCGTAGCCGAGCAACTGGGCGGCGGCCCGCAACCCGCCGAGCAGGCTGTACTTGTTGCCGCTGGACCACGCCGCCATCAGTACCGCGACCACGCCGACCCCGACGACCGCGAGGACCAGGAACAGTCCGATGTCCAGCGCCTGCCCCACCAGCCCCGGGCCCAGCGGTATCACCAGCATGACCGCGAGGTAGGGCAGCAGCGCGAGGATCGGGGCGGCCCGGAACACCGGCCGGTCGGCCGCGGCCGGCACGACCTCCTCCTTCTGCACGAACTTGATCCCGTCGGCGACGAGCTGCGCCCAGCCGTGGAAGGCACCCGCGTACATCGGGCCCAGCCGGCCCTGCATGTGCGCCATCACCTTGTGCTCGATCTGCCCCACGACCAGCGGAAGCACCATGAACGCGACGACGACCCCGGCCAGCCGCACCACCAGCTCGGCCCAGAGCGGCATCATCCGTCACCGTCCGGCTCGGGCGCCGGGCCCCACTCGCCGGGCTCCGGCACTCCCGGCGGCCGCATCGGGGCGCGCCGTCCACCGGTTCCGGGTCGCGCGGCGGTGCTCTCCCCCGGCTCCTTCGCGCCCGGCCACGCCTTGACCACCCTCGACGCCAGTACGAACTCCTTGCGCAGCGGATGCCCCTCGAACCCTTCCGGCAGCAGCAGCGTCTTCAGGTCCGGGTGCCCGGTGAACTCCACCCCGAACATCTCGTACGCCTCGCGCTCGTGCCAGGCCGCGCCCGGATAGACGGCCACGATGCTGGCCACCCGCGGCTCGGCCAGCGGCACCAGGGTGCGCAGCAGCAGGCCGTACCGCTCGGACACCGACCACACGTGCGCGACGATCCGGAACCCGTCGGCCAGCTCGTCGACGGCGGAGAGCCAGTCGAAGAAGTCGCAGCCCAGGTCCGTACGGGCGGCGCGGACCGAGTCGAGCCAGCGGGACACCGGCACGTCGACCGTGGCCCGGGCGTACCCGCCGCCACCGGAGACCGTGCCGACACAGTCCGCGCCCCACGACTCGGCGACGCGGGCGGCCAGCGCGGCCGGGTCGCCGGTACCGGCGCCGGGCTCCGATGCGCTCATGCCCCGATCCTAGGGCGTGCCCCCGCGCGTCCGGTCGCACCGCGCTCCGCACGCACGCGGGCCGGGCGCGGACCCCGGCAGGTCAGTCGGTGCGGGGCGGCCGTACCGGGGG
>JBAUUM010000863.1:0-2301 GCA_049582705.1 Actinocatenispora sp. | reverse complement strand
GCGCCGTGGTCGTCCGGCTCCGCCACCACGACGTCCCGGACGCCCGGGTCGCCCGCCGCGTCGACCAGCTCCAGCAGCCCCGACCCGATCGCGTCCAGCACCCAGTGCAGCCCGATCACGCCCGACTCCTCCTCCCCGACCGGTACCCGTGGCCGGGTCGCTGTCGCTCACGATCACGGTCGCTCGACGTACTGTCGCTCAACCGCGGACACGCCCGCCCACCGGTACAGCATGGCGCCCCCGGCCGCCGGCCACCCGGTACGCCGAAGTAACCAGACGATCACGTGACACCCGCCGCTGGTCGCGGTTTGCTACGGTCGGCCTGCCCGACGCTCGTACAGGAAGAGACCGAGCCCATGACATCTCTGGTGGTCGTGTTACTGGTCGCCGTCCTGCTCGTGCTCGTGGCGATCCTGGTGATCGTCCTGGTCGCCCGGTCGAAGGCGCGCCAGCGGGCGCAGCAGCCGCCGGCGCCGCGGGAGGACCCGTTCGCCGACCGGGACTCCGACGCGCTCAGCGGCGACCCGCGCCGCATCAAGGTCGGCGACATCGTCGAGTTCCGCGGCCAGAGCTGGGCGGTCCGGGGCAGCCTGCGGATGCGCGAGGGCAGCTCCACCTGGGCCGAGCACCTGCTCGACGACGCCGCCGGCGTCAAGCGGTGGCTCTCCGTGGAGGAGGACCCGGACCTGATCCTCGCGCTGTGGAGCGAGGTACGCGGCGCCACCGTGCTGCCCGGCCCGAGGACGCTGGACTTCGACGGACGCCACTACCGGGACGACGAGTCCGGCACCGCGCGGTTCAACGCCGAGGGCACCACCGGCCTCGACCCGCAGGGCACCGTGCGGTACCACGACTACGAGGCCGGTGACGGGGCGCTGCTGTCGTTCGAGGACTACGGGCCGAGCGGCAAGTGGGAGGTGGCCCGCGGCGAGACGCTGGCCCGCAACGAGCTGCGCATCTACCCCGCGGGTTCGTGACCCGGGCATGACGACCACCCCACCCCTCGCTCGTGCTGCGGCACCCACCCCGGAGGCGTCGCGATGAAGACGCGTAGCTGGTTCGTACTGGCCGCGGTGCTCGGCGGGATCGGCGTGCTGTTCACCGGGCTCTTCCTGTTCAGCGGCTCGCCGCGCAGCTACGTGTCCGGCCATTACTCGCGGGCGTCGCACTACGACCGCGGCACGGCCCGGGCGTACACCTCGGGCAGTTCGCCCAGTTCGGTGGCCGGGGCGATCGCCAGCAGCTGGAGGCCGGCCGGCCGGGTCGTCGACGGGTCCGGCATCTACCTGCGCTACTCCGACGACCTGATCGCGGTGCGCCCGCGCGGTCGCGGCTCGCTGATCACCGTGGACGGCTTCAAGAACGGCTACCACCACTACTACTCGCACGTCGGGTACTACTGGCTGCCCATCGGCGGGCACGGCGAACTGTTGCGTGGCGGCGGTCCGGGGGCGGGCAAGTGACCCGCCCGGGGCAGCCGGGGCGCGGCCCGGTCCGCCGGCCCCCGACGTCGCACCCGCAGTCGGTACAGGAGCGGCTCAACTCCATGGGCAAGGCCAAGAGCAGCGTGATCGCGGTCGTCGTGATCGTGGTGGTCATGATCGGCGCCCTGGTCATCGGCGGTGCGTCGAGCCTGTTCGGGGGCGACTACGACCCGAGTCCGACCCTGAACGACGAGAAGGAACTGGCGGCCGACCTCGCCGAGGCCACCCAGCGGCAGGGTGTCTGCTACGGCTGGTCCCTGGAGTTCAGCGACTACTACTCCGACCACAGCATCAGCAGCAGCGGCTCGAACCAGGGCGCCGGCCACACCCTCGACACGAGCAAGTGCCGGAGCTGGATCACCTTCAGCGCGTCGGTCACCTGGGAGTCGGACTCCAGCGAGTCCGAGGACTCGGCCAGCTTCGACGTCACCGGGTCCGGTGACCTCGCCGACGACGTACCGAGCAGCGACGACATGGGCAACGTCGGCATCGACGAGGACGCCCTGATCGACGACCCGTACTGGACGACGGAGAGCGCGATGGAGGCGCTTCCGCTGCTGCTGGCCCAGAGCGGCGCCGCCACCCCGATGCCCGTCGGTTCCGAGCCTTCCGGGGTGGCCGGGGTGACCCCACCGCCGCGCGCGGGCTCCGACCTGTGGCGCGGTCACAAGTCCCTGATCGTCATCGGCGTCATCGGCCTGGTGGCCGCGGTCGTACTGCTCGTCGGCGGCGTCCTGTCGTTGCGACGCAACCGCCGGGTCGCGGAGGCGCGCGGCGACCACAAGGGTGGGGGAGGCGGACCGCCGCGCGGTGCGCC
>JBAUUM010000862.1:0-1653 GCA_049582705.1 Actinocatenispora sp. | reverse complement strand
GGGCCACACGTTGGCGAGTGACTCGTCGAAGCGTTTCATCAGGTCGTAACCGCTGGCCGGGCCGTCGGTCAGCAGGCCGAGAATCGCGTGTCTGAGGCTCATGCCGGCAGCCTACATTCCAGCATTGACATGTCGCTACTAGACCTTCTAGTCTCGACATGTCAGCACTGGACTATCGGCAAAGGACAGAGCCGTGCTCCGCTACCTGCGCACCTTCCTGCCCTGGATCGCCTTCGCGGTCATCAGCACCCCCGGCGACTCCCGCTACGGCGCGATCGCCGCGTTCCTGCTCGCCGTCGTGCTGCTGCTGATGGAGCGCCGGCGCGATCGGCCGTGGGACGCCCTGGTCATCGAGGGAAGCTCGGTGCTGTTCTTCGGCGGCCTGTCCGCCGCGGCGTACCTGCTCACCCCGGCACCGTTCGGTGACTACGGCACCGTCGCCTCCGCGGTGTGGCTGACGCTCACCGCGTGGGGGTCGCTGGCCGTCCGCCGCCCGTTCACCCTCGGCATCGCCCGCACCATGGTGCCCCCAGAGGTCCATGACCACCCCCGGTTCTACCGGGTCAACGCCGTCATCACCGCCGTGTGGGCCAGCGCGTTCACGCTCGAGGCCGCCGTGCTGGCCCTGCTCATCGCGCGGACCCCGCACGCCGCCGTCGCGATCATCGCGGTCAAGGTCGGCTGCCTCGTACTGCCGGCCGCGTTCACCGCGTACTACCCCAAGCACGTGTCCGCCCGCGTTGCCGCCGCACAGCGGCCCTGAGGAGCAGCCATGACCACCGCCATCCCCAGCTACCAGCAGGGCCGGCTCGCCCCGGTACCCGACGAGATCGACGCACTCGACCTGACCGTGACCGGCACGCTGCCCACCGAATTGACCGGGCGGTACTTCCGCAACGGCCCCAACCCGCTGCCCGGGCAGGTCAGCAACCACTGGTTCACCGGTCAGGGCATGGTGCACGGCGTCCGGCTGCGGGCCGGCCGGGCCGAGTGGTACCGCAACCGCTGGGTGCGCACCAGCCGCATGCGCGGGGCGCCGCCGTACGGCCCGGACGGTCCCGACCTCGCCGCGGTGAACGCCAACACCAGTGTCATCCGGCACGCCGACCGGATCTTCGCGCTCGTCGAGAGCGGCCTGCCGCACGAGCTGACCGGCACCCTCGACACCGTCGGACCGTGCGACTTCGGCGGCCGGCTCCACACGGCGATGACCGCGCACCCCAAGCAGGACCCGGTCACCGGCGAGCTGCACTTCTTCGGCTACGGGGCGCGGCCGCCGTACCTGACCTACCACCGGCTGTCCGCCGCGGGCGAACTGGTCGCGAGCATGCCGGTCGAGGTGCCAGGGCCGACCATGATGCACGACTTCGCGATCACCGATCGGCACGTCGTCTGGCTCGACCTGCCCGTCGTGTTCGACCTTTCCCTGCTCGGCCGGGGGATGCCGTACCGGTGGGACGACCGGTACGGCGCGCGGCTCGGCGTGATGCCGCTGCCCGGCGGGGAGCCGTCCGGCGGGGCGGCATCGCTGGCGACCCGCTGGTTCGAGGTGGACCCCGGCTACGTCTTCCACGTCGGCAACGCCGAGACCGGCCCGGACGGCCGGGTGACGCTGGACGCGGTGCGCTACGGCCCGGCCGAGTTCCAGGGGAT
>JBAUUM010000861.1:0-2736 GCA_049582705.1 Actinocatenispora sp. | reverse complement strand
CCGCCGTGTCGGTACGCCCACTGCCGTGTGCCATCGTGTCCCCCGTGTGCTAAAAAAGTTACGTAAAGCTAACACGGAGTTACGTATAGTCACTCTATTCTTGAGCGGCGTCGCGACCTCAGCCGATCCAGACGGCCTTCAGGTTGCAGAACTCCCGGATGCCCTGGGCGGACAGTTCCCGGCCGTAGCCGGACCGCTTGACACCGCCGAACGGCAGCTGCGGGAACGACGTGACCATGCCGTTGACGAACACCGCGCCGGCCTCCAGCTCGTCCACGAACCGGTCCCGTTCCACCGGATCGGTGGTCCAGGCGTTGGAACCCAGCCCGAAGCTGGTCGAGTTGGCGATGCGGATAGCGTCGTCCAGGTCCGACGCGCGGTACAGCACGGCGACGGGACCGAAGAGTTCCTCCGAGTACACCTTCATGTCCGGGGTCACGTCGGCGATCACCGTCGGCGGGTAGTACCAGCCGCGCCGGTCCGGGCTCACCCCACCGGCCAGCACCGTGGCCCCGCGGCCGACCGCGTCGGCGACCAGTTCCTCGACGTCGTCCCGGCCCTGCTCGGTGGCCAGCGGGCCGATGTCGGTGCCCTCCTCGGCGGGGTCACCCATCCGCAGCGCCTTCATCCGGGTGACGAACCGGGCGCAGAAGTCGTCGTACACGTCGGCGTGCACGATGAAGCGCTTGGCCGCGATGCACGACTGGCCGTTGTTCTGCACCCGGGCGGTCACCGCGGTGCCCGCCGCCGCCTCGATGTCGGCCGACGGCATCACCACGTACGCGTCCGACCCGCCCAGCTCCAGCACGGTCTTCTTGATCTCGTCGCCGGCGATGGACGCCACCGAACGGCCCGCAGCTTCGCTGCCGGTGAGCGTCGCCGCCGCCACCCGACGGTCCCGCAGCACCCCCTCGACCTGCTTCGAGGTGATCAGCAGCGCCTGGAAACACCCGTCCGGGAAGCCGGCCCGTACGAACAGCTCAGCCAGGTACAGCGCGGTCTGCGGCACGTTCGAGGCGTGCTTGAGCAGGCCGACGTTCCCGGCCATCAGCGCCGGCGCGGCGAACCGCACCACCTGCCACAGCGGGAAGTTCCACGGCATCACCGCCAGCACCACACCCAGCGGCTGGTACCGCCCGTACGCGCGACTCGCCTTCACCGCGCCCGCATCGGCCGTCTCGTCGGCCAGGAACTCCGCCGCGTGCTCGGCGTAGTACCGCATCGCGGTGGCGCACTTGGTCGCCTCCGCCCGGGCCGCCACCAGCGTCTTGCCCATCTCCGTGGTCACCAGCGCGGCGATCCGGTCGGCGTCGCCGTCGAGCAGGTCGGCGGCCGCGTTCATCCACTCGGCACGCTGGCGGAAACCCACCGCCCGGTACGAGCGGAATGTGTCGTACGCGTGCGCGATACGCTCCGTCACCTGCTCGTCGGTCAGCGCATCGAACGTCTTCAGAGTCTCACCCGTCGCCGGGTTCACGGTCGCAATCGCCATGCGGTCTACTCTTCCCCGCCCGTGGGCCGCGCACACGTGGTTCGGTGTCCCTCACCGCCGTCCGCGTGAGATCCGCGACCGGCGGGTGACCGACGGGCACCTGTCGTACGACGATCGGACCCCTCCGACCGTCCACATCCGACATCGGGCCGGCACCGTGCGCGGTGCAGGTCCGGAGTGTCGGACGGCGCGCCCGGAGTGGTCGTCGCCGCGGTCGGTAGCCTTCTGGTGTGACCGAGGAACCCCGGGACGACGCCACTGGCGAAGAACTGCCCTGGCCGGCGGGCGCGGCGACCGGCATCGGGTCGTTGCCCGGAACCGACCCCGGGGAGGCGCAGCGACTGGTCTTCGGTGAGCTGCCCGACCTGCCGTTCCTGCCCGAGCTGCCGGACCGGGGTCCCGGTGCCGAGTTGCTCGGCCGCACCGCGGGTCTGCTGACGGAGCTGCCCGTGGACCTGTACGTGGCGCGCTGGCGGCTGACCTCCCGCCCGGGCCGGGACCTGCGACGCACCCGGGACCTGCTGGACCGTGACCTGGACGAGCTGGTCGCGGTGGCGGACGGGTACACCGGGCCGCTGAAGATCGCCGCCGGCGGTCCGTGGACGCTCGCCGCCGGTCTCGACCTGCCCACCGGCGGCTCGGTACTGCGGGACGCGGGCGCGCTGCGCGACCTGTGCGCCTCGCTCGCCGAGGGGGTGTCCCGGTACGTGGCGGACGTGGCGGCGCGGGTACCGGGCGCCCGGGTGATCCTGCAACTCGACGAGCCGTCGCTGCCCGCGGTACTGGCGGGGCGGATCCGTACCGAGAGCGGCCTGGGCACCTTCCCGCCGATGCCGACCGCGGACATCGCCGAGGTGCTGCGTGCGGTGATCGGCGCGGCCGGCGTACCGGTCGTCGTGCACTGCTGCGCGCCGGACGTGCCGATCGGGCTGCTGCGCGACGCGGGTGCCGTCGCCGTCGCCGCGGACCTCGACCTGCTGCTCGCGTCGGGCACCGGCCGTACGGCCGTCGCCGCGCTGGACGCGCTCGGTGAGTCGTTGGACGCCGGCCTGGGCCTGTTCGCCGGGGTCGTGCCGACCGGAGCCGAGCAGCCCGAGGATCCGGACGACGAGTCGGCGGGCACCGGTCCCTCGGCCGACAGCGCCGGCCCGGCAGACGCCGTGCGACGCTGCTGGCACCGTCTCGGGCTGCCGGCGGAACGCCTGCCGGGACAGGTGGTCGTCACCCAGTCCTGCGGCCTCGCC
>JBAUUM010000860.1:0-5084 GCA_049582705.1 Actinocatenispora sp. | reverse complement strand
GTGTCGGCTCCGGTGGCGCCGGCGGTGGCCGCGGTACGGTCCGCCGGCAGTACCCGCAGCGCCAGGACCAGGGTCACCGCCGTGAGCGGCACGTTGACCAGGAAGATGCCCGGCCAGCCGGCCACGGCCGTGATGACGCCGCCGAGTACCGGGCCGAACGCGGCGCTCGCCGAGTTCGCCATGGCGATCGCGCCGAGCGCGGCCGCCGGCGGCTTCGAGCCGCCGCTCACCCGGCGGATCAGCGCCAGGCCGGACGGGAACGCCGCCGAGGTCCCGATCGCCTGCCCGACCCGGCAGACGAGCACCAGGCCGAACCCCGGCGCGAACGGCGCGAGCAGGCTGGACACCAGGACGATCGCGAGACCCGTGACGTACACCCGGCGTGGGCCCACCCGGTCGGCCAGCCGACCCATCAGCGGTTGGCCCACGCACGCGGCGAGGTAGAAGCCGGAGATCAGCCAGCTCGCGGTACCGAACCCGATCCCGAACGCCTTCTGCAGGTCGACCAGCGCGACCGAGATCATCGACGAGTTGAGCGGGTTGAGCAGCGTGCCGAGCGAGATCACCGACACGTACCGCCGGGGGATCCGACCGGTGTCGGGTTGCTGTGTCCCGGTCAACGGCCCGACCCGCCCCGGACGGGGTCGGGTGGGCGCCGTGCCGCCGGCGCGTGCCGGCGTCCGGCTGTGCGGGACCGTTCGACTGCCACGTCTGCCGAACCTATCGCGCCCCCACGGCCGGCACCCGTCGAGTACGGCGCCGGCCGTTGGATGGGATCGCCGTGGGCCGGCGGTGGGCTCGACCGGGACCGGCGGGTGGCCGTGGGGCCGCGCCGGCCTCGACCGGCGTTCCCGTCTGCTGGGGCGGGCTCGACCGGGACCGGCGGGTGGCCGTCGGCGCGTGTGGATGGTGGGATCGGTGCGGGTGGCCGCGGGTCGGTGTCGGTGCACGTCGCGACGGAGTGAGATCGGTCTCGGTGGCCTCCGACGCGCCCCGGAGCGGGCAGGATCGTGGGCATGCGAGTCACCGGGATCTCGACGCCGCGCCCCGGCAAGCCCAACGAGGACCTGCTGATCAGCACGGGCGACCTCGTCGTCGTGCTCGACGGCTGCGGCATCGCGGACAGCCTCGCCGCCACCCTGGACCGGGGCTGCCGGCACGGCGTGCCGTGGTACGTCCGCTCCCTGGGCGACGAGCTGGTACGGCGGGCCGCAGACCCGGCGGTGCCGCTGACCGACGCGCTGGCCGGCGCGATCGACACGGTCACCGCGTCGCACCGGGACACCTGCGATCTGACCAATGTGGACACCCCCGCCAGTACGGTGTGCCTCCTGCGGCAGCGCGGTGATCTGCTCGACCACCTGGTGCTGTCCGACTCGTCCATCGTGTTCGACCGGCGCCCCGAGGGCGGGCTCGACGTGGTGAGCGACGTACGGATCGACCGCGCGCTGCCGAGCCCGGACCCGCTGCCGCTGGGCAGCCCGGAACGGATCGAACGTGACCGCCGTTCCAGCGCCGCCCGCGCCGCACGGGTCAACCGACCGGACGGCTTCTGGGTGGCCTCCACCGACCCGGACGCCGCGTCGCACGCGCTCACCGGCGCCAGCCCGGTCGCGGGGCTGGCCGCCGTACTGGTCGCCACCGACGGCGGGGTGCGGCTGCACGAGTTCGGCGAACTCGACTGGCCCGCACTGGTCGACCTGGTCACCGTCGAGGGGCCCGAGGCGCTGGTCACCCGTACCCGCGAGGCGGAGACCGCCGACGCGACCGCCGTACGGTGGCCGCGCGCCAAGCAGTACGACGACGCGACCCTCGCGTACTGCACCTTCCCGTAACGCCACCGCCCACTCACGCCGTGGCACCGCTCCACGACGCGGCCGCTCCGCCACGTGGCGCCGCCGCCGACCGTCCCGGCGCGTCCACCTCGGTCACGCCTTGAGGGCATTTTCCCGCTTTTTACGTTTACGGTGGATTGTCACGAACGGGCTGGCGACGGCCGACTAGACAATCCAGGAAAATGCATATCCTGACGCCGGTGGTTTATGCATTTGCCCGTTTTCTACGTTTCGCTCAAGTAGACATTTCAGTAGAAAGCGGGAAAATGCTCTCGTGCGGCTCACGACCGGAGCGCGGTGGGAACATCTTGGGCGGGTCGACCGGGACGGCCACATAATTCTGAGCCCTTTCCGGCGTGCTGCGGCAGGCTGAGGCCATGACCACGACTATCCGGACGGCGATCACCGACGCCGACTACGAGGCCTGGCGTGCGGTGCGGATCGCGGTACTGCCGTACGAGCGCTGCCCCAGCGTCGCCGAGATCCGCAAGCTCGACCGTCCCGGCCGGCTGATGGTGCTGGCGGAGGTCGATGGCGAGGTGGTCGGCAGCGGACTGGCGGACCGCTCGCACGACGGCGAGCGGGCGTCGCTGACGCCGCGCGTCCACCCGGACTTCCGTCGACGCGGCGTGGGGACCAACCTGCTCAGGATGCTCGCCGAGCATGCCGTTGCCCAGGGCCACGACGCTGCGGGGGCCAAGGTCGACGACGAGGAGTCCCGGCTCTTCGCCGAGCGGTTCGGTTTCGTGGAAACGAATCGGGAGGTCGAACAAGTGCGGCGGATCGGCGACGAGCCGCGGCCGGCGCCGCCGACGGAGTACCAGATCGTCTCGGTCGCCGAACGCCCGGAGCTGTGGACGGCGGCCTATCACCAGGTCGCGCTGCCGACCCTCCCGGACATGGACCATCCGGTCGCGCTGAAGGTCTCGGCCGCCAGCTGGGAGAAGGAGTGGATCAACGACCCGGCCGCGATGTTCGTGGCCGTCGCCGGTGACGAGGTGATCGGAGTGGCGGGGCTGATGCTCGACTCCGATCGCCCGGAGCGTGCGGAGGTCGCGTACACCGCCGTACGCCGGGAGTGGCGCGGCAGGTCGGTCGCCGCGACCCTCAAACGCACCAGCATGGCGTGGGCCGCCGACCACGGAATCACCGAGATCTACACGTGGACGCAGCGCGGCAACGACTCGATGCGCCGCCTCAACGAACACCTCGGCTTCACCTACGGCATCGTCAGTATCACCATGCGGGCGCCGCTGCCGCTGACCGGAGAGCCGTCAGGCACTCGCTGAGCCCGCCGGGCCGCCGGTTCGACACACACCAGCGGCGGGCCGGCTCCTCACCTCGCTCGGCGGTCTCCTCCGGGAAAATGCTTCGTGCGGTCCGGCGGTCCGGCGGTCCGGCGGTCCGGCGGTCTGGCGGTCCGACGGTCCGGCGGTCTGGTGTCAGAGGGCGCGGTGGTACTGCACGGGCCAGGCGTCCGCCGGCGCGTCCGGCGCGCGCAGCGGCCAGTACGGGTCGCGCAGCAGCGGGCGGCCGATGAACACCGCGTCCGCGTCCCGGGCGGTGAGCACCCGGGCCGCCTCGGCGGGCGTGTCGAGCATGCCGACGGCGGCCACCGGCAGGCCGCTCTGCCGGCGGATCTCGGCGGCGAGCGGTACCTGGTAGCCGGGGCCGACCGGGATGGCGGCGCCGGGCAGCGTGCCGCCGGAGGACACGTCGACCAGGTCGACGCCGAGGGCGGCGAGTTCCTTGCTGAACGCCACGGTCTCGGCCAGCGTCCAGCCGCCCTCGACCCAGTCGGTGGCGGAGACGCGGACCAGCAGCGGCCGGTCCGCGGGCCAGGCGTGGCGTACCGCGTCGACGACGGTCAGCGGGAACCGCATCCGGCCGGACAGATCGCCGCCGAGGTGGTCACCGCGCCGGTTGGACAGTGGGCTGAGGAACTCGTGCAGCAGGTAGCCGTGCGCGGCGTGCAGCTCCACCACCCGGAACCCGGCGCGGTCGGCGAGCCGGGTCGCCTGCACGAAGTCCCGCACCAGCCGGTCGAGGTCCATTGTGGACAGTTCGTACGGCGTGGGCAGGTCGTCGAAGGCCACCGGCGACGGCGCGACCGCCCGCCAGCCCCCGTCGGCCGGTGCCACCGCGCCACGGCCCTGCCAGGGTGGCCGGGTCGACGCCTTGCGGCCGGCATGGCCGAGCTGTACGCCCGGCACCGCACCGGCGGCGGCGACCGCCGCGGTGATCGGCCGGTACGCCTCGGCGTGCGCCTCGCTCCACAGTCCGGCGTCCGCCGGGGAGATCCGGCCGACCGGGTTGACCGCGGTGGCCTCGAACATCACCAGGCCCGCGCCGCCCACGGCCCGGGTCGGGTAGTGGGTGCGGTGCCAGTCGGTGGGAAACCCGTCCCAGGACGAGTACTGGCACATCGGCGACATCCACGCCCGGTTACGGAAAGTGGTGCCACGCAGTGTGTACGGCCGCCACAGGACGGTGTCGACACCACCGTCCGACGCCGCACCGCCGGTGCTGTACGGGACAGTCGCCACGACGGGCCCCCTCACATCCATTCGACCCTTGCCGAACAAACGGTACCGTGGCCGCCGATCCGTACACCTGAAGGTGATGGCGCTCTCACGATGAGCCATCGCGGCCGGGCACGCCCTGGGGACAAGCCTGTGGAAAACCCGCCCATGCACTGTGGATAGCTGTGGAAAACCGGGTGCACCTGTGGACAAAGCACTAAGGGCAGCCCTGCCCGGGCACCGGGCCGTACGGTGCAAGAGGGTCGTGGTGCCACCGAGGGGAGGTGGGGGCGGTGTCGGCCGTGCCTGAACTGCACCTGCGGCAGATCGCACGCTGGTGCGACCGCCACGTTCCGTCACGACTCCGCGACCAGCTCCGGGTGGACTACCGGGTCCGGGGCCGGTCCATCACCATCGTCGAGCGCCGGCCGCCGTTCCTGGCCGAGCTGGGACCGGAATGGACCGAGACGCGGGTCGCCCAGCTCCGCTACACGCCGCCCCCACCCGACGGCGGCCAGTGGACGCTGCACTGGTCGGACCGGAACGACCGGTGGCATTCCCTGCCGGACGTGCCACCGGCCTCCGGGCCGGGGCCGCTGCTGACCACCATCGAGGCCAATCCGCACGGCGTCTTCTGGGGCTGACGCACCGACGCCGGGCCTCAGCAGGCCCGGTGCCTGGTCCGGCGCCAGAGCGCCCCGGTGCCACAGCGGGCCCGGTGCCTGGC
>JBAUUM010000859.1:0-3479 GCA_049582705.1 Actinocatenispora sp. | reverse complement strand
CGCTACAGGTTCGTCGCGCGGCGTCGGCGGGCCAGCACGACGATCGCGCCACCGCCGACGAGCAGCAGCACCGCGACACCGATGATGATCGGCAGCGACGTACCGGTCACCGGGAGGCCACCACCCGCCTGGGTGGAGCTCGGCGAGGCACCGACCGGCGACGTGCTCGGCGCGGCCGAGGACGGCGACGGGCTCGGCGACGCGGCGGCCACGGTCACCGCGGCCGAGGCGCTGACCTTGCGGCTGGCGGTGTCCGCCAGGATCAGCTTCTGGAAGCTGTGGTGACCGTTCTTGGCCATGTAGACCTGGCCGGTCGGGATCGTGCCCGCGCCCTGCGCGGTCACCGTCACCTGGCCGGTCGTGTCGGACTTCAGCCAGAACTTGCTGCCGTTGCCGAGCTTGGTGACCGGCCTGCCGTCCTTGTCGACCGGCGCGGCGTCACCCGTGGCGGACAGGGCGAGGTCGCTGACCACGCCGCTGGTGCTGATGGTGAACGGGCCGACCGGCGAACCCGCCGGCCCCGACGCGGTGGCCGGGTCGATCGTGACCGCCGGTGCCGGCGGCTCCGGCGCGTCGCCGGCCTTGCTGATCAGGTACTCCCGGACCTTCGACACCGCCGCGTACTCGGTGTCCGAGAGCGGCCGGTCGCTCGGGCCGCTGTGCCGGTCCGAGTTGCCGGTGATCTCCACGCCGTCGCTGTAGTGCCAGATCGCGGTCTGGGTGCCGACGTACGCGACGAACGCGGTGTCGGACAGCCCGCTGGTGTCGGTCACCCCGGCGGCCTTGAGGACCGCGGTGGCGGACTGGTGCGGGAAGCTGTTGGTGAGGATCCACTGGATCTTCGGCAGGTTCTTGACGTTCGAACCGTCCCACTGACCGGGGTCGTACGTGCTGCCCGTCCGGTCGGCGTTGTGGTTGAAGTCGATGCAGTAGGCCGTCCTGCTGTTGCCGTCCGAGAAGGTCAGCGAGAAGATCACGACCGGTGCGGCCCCGCCGGGCTGGTTGTCGGCGAGCCAGGCGATCCGGTCACCACGCCCGATGGCGGCGCCACCGTCTGCGGCGTCCGGCGCCGACCTGGTCGACATGGGCGGCTTCGCCGCGTCGCCCCGGGCGAACGCGCCGCTGGTGCCGCTCAGTACGAGCGCACCCACGGCGGCCGCGACCACGGCAGCGCGAACCGTCCAGCTTCTGTGACGGGTCTTGGATAACAACACGATCCCTCTCCTGTGCCTGTAGGGGTGGGCCAGGCAGGACGCCGCATCCGGACGAACCACCCAGAGTTGTCGAGCATAGATATGCCGCGCAACCAGCGAAAGCGGTGCCGTACGCCCAAAACACACAGTGCGGCAACGTGTTCGCGAGGAGGGATCAGACCGTACGCGTCAGCGCAGTGCCACCACAAGGTTGCACTAACGGGATCTTCTTCACACTGTGCGAGGAACCGTCAGACCAGGCGACGGTCCGCGGCCCAGCGGGAGAGCTCGTAACGGTTCGACATCTGGAGCTTGCGCAACACGTTCGACACGTGCGTCTCGACCGTCTTGATCGAGATGAACAGCTCCTTGGCGATCTCCTTGTACGCGTAGCCGCGGGCCAGCAGCCGCAACACCTCGCGCTCCCGGTTGGTGAGCTGGTCCAGCTCCGGGTCGCTGACCGGCTGGTCGGAGCGGGACGCGAACGCGTCGAGCACGAACCCGGCAAGACGCGGGCTGAACACCGCGTCACCGTCCGCGACCCGGTGGATGGCGTCGGCCAGTTCCTCGGCCGAGATGGTCTTCGTGACGTAGCCGCGGGCGCCGGCCCGGATCAGGCCGATGACGTCCTCCGCGGCGTCGGACACGGACAGGGCCAGGAACCTGACCTGCGGGTGGGTCTTGCGCAGCGCCTCCAGTACGGCCCGGCCGCCGCCCTCGGGCATGTGCACGTCGAGCAGCACCACGTCCGGCTCGTGCGCGGCGATCGCGGAGATCGCCTCCGACACGCTCGCCGCCTCACCGATCACCGACACCCGCGGGCCCAGCTCGGCGCGTACTCCGGCGCGGAACATGGCGTGGTCGTCGACCAGGAAGACGCGCAGCGGACGGGTCGGCTCGACGGCCGGTGTCTCCTCAGTCATCGCTGGCCCCGGTTCGCTGCGTCATGTGCGTTCTCCCTTGCTTCTGCCCGGTTCGCGGGACGCCTGCCGGGCGCCGGCCGCGCGGTTGGTGATCCGGTCCGACCGTGGCATGTACAGCCGGATCTCCGTGCCCTCGCCGGGCGTACTGCGGACCTCCACCTTCCCATGATGCCGTTCCATCCGGCCGATGATCGAGCCCTGCAGCCCGTGCCGGTCGTCCTTCACCGCCGCCGGGTCGAAGCCGGCGCCCCGGTCCCGTACGAACACACTGACCTGTTCCGGCTCGACCTCCGCGTACAGCGAGATGGTCTGCACGCCGGCGTGCTTGCCCGCGTTCACCATCGCCTCCCGGGCGGCGGCCACCAGCGCGGCGATGTCCGGGTCGACGTCACAGTCGCCCACCACCACGGTGTCCACGCTGATCGCGAAGGAGTCCTCGACCTCCGCGGACGCCTCCTCCAGCGCGGCGTTCAGCTTCTCGGTCGGCGACGCGGTCGGCTTGTACAGCCAGTTGCGCAGCGTGCGCTCCTGGCCCCGGGCCAGCCGCAGCACCTCACGGGAGTCCTGCGAGTTGCGCTGGATCAGCGCCAGGGTGTGCAGCACCTGGTCGTGCACCATGGCCGCGATCTCCGCGCGTTCGGTCTCCCGGATCCGGGCCTCCCGCTCGGTACGCAGCGCGCCCATCGAGCGCCACAGCAGCGGGCCGAACACCACGGTGATGCCGGCGGCCGCGATCAGCGCGAAGAGCAGGCCGTTCAGGAGCACCTGCCAGTGGATCGGCCCGCCCGACATGGCGGACGCGACCGCGATCACCCCGATGATGCCGACGCCCACCAGCAGCGCACCGCCACCGAAACGCAGGAACATCGCCCGGCGGTCGCCCAGCCCGTCGGCGACCCGGCCGATCCACGTCACCTGCGACATGTCCGGCACGCCGGCCTCTTCCAGCCGCCGGCGGCGCTCCGGATCGGCCTGGTGCCAGATGACGCCGGCGCCGACCGCGATCACCGCCGCCAGCAGGCCGAGCAGGAACGTGGTGCTGCCGCCCCAGCCCACCATCCCGGACAGGGTCAGCAGGCCGATGCCCAACGCCGCGAGCGCCACCAGCTGACCGGTGTCCCGCCGGGCCGTCCGGGTGGTCGGACTGACCGGCAGCACCGCCCAGAACGCGGCGTACAGGATGACGCCCATGCCGTAGGCCAGCACCAGGGCGACGAAGACGATGCGGACCGCGAGGACCGGCACACGCAGGTGGTTCGCGAGGCCGGAGGCCACCCCGGCCAGGGCCCGGCCGTCGGTCGCCCGGTACAGCCGCGGACCGTCCGGCGCCGGCGCCGCCGGCGGGCGGTGCCATCCCCGGCGC
>JBAUUM010000858.1:0-8700 GCA_049582705.1 Actinocatenispora sp. | reverse complement strand
TCCGAAGCCGGAGCCCCACGACGCGGGTCTACTTGATGCCGGTGTTCGCGATGCCCTCCACGATCCGGCGCTGGAAGAGCAGGAAGACCAGTAGCAGCGGCAGCGCGCCCAGCACCGACGACGCCATCACCTGCGCGTAGTGCACGCCGTTGGCGTCCTGCACGACCGACAGGCCCACCGGGATCGTCATGGTGTCGGTACTGGTCATCACCAGCAGCGGCCACAGGAAGCTGTTCCAGCTCCAGACGAACGTGAAGATCGCGACCGCGGAGATGGCCGGGCGGCACAGCGGCATGAAGATCCGCGCGTAGATACGGAACCAGCCAGCGCCGTCCAGCCGTGCCGAGTCCACCAGTTCCTCGGGCAGCCCGTCGAAGAACGACACGAACACGAAAACCGCCACCGGCGTGGGCACCGCGGTGAGCACCAGCGCCCAGTACGTGTTCAGCAGGTGCAGGCCGGCGAACTCCTGGAACTGCGGCATGATCAGCACCTGCGGCGGGATCATCAGGCCGGCCAGGATCACCCCGGTGGCCAGCCGCCTGGCCCGGAACCTGATCCGGGACACCGCGAAGCCCGCCATCGAACAGACCAGCACACCCAGCGCCGAGCTCAACGCGGCGACCAGGAAGCTGTTGAGGTACCAGACCGGGATGCGGCCCGCGCCGAGCACCTTGCGGTACGCGTCCAGGGTGGGGTGCGAGGTGAACCAGGACGTCGGCGACGCGGTGATCTCGCCCTCCGGACGGATCGACGTGTCCAGCGCCCACAGCATGGGCACCAACCAGATCGCGGCGAGCACCACCAGGACCGACACGCAGAAGGCGGTGAAGTACCGGTGCCGACGGTCGGCGGTGCCGACGCCGACGGTGCCGCGGCGGCGAGCGACGCGCGGTGACTCGGTTGCGGTGACGGCGGCCATCTCAGCCCCTCCTGCTCTGTCGACGGCTGACTGCCAGCCACACCGCGGAGATCGCGAGCACGACCACGAAGTACAGCATCGAGGTGGCCGCGCCGTACCCGGTGCGGAAGTCGGTGAACCCGACGTCGTAGACGTACTCGATGACGGGCCGGGTGCTGTAGTTGGGCCCACCGGCGGTGAGCAGGTAGATCTGGTCGAACACCTTCAGCGATGCGAGGATCTGCAGCATCGTGACCAGCAGGGTGGTACGGGCCAGCAGCGGAACGGTGATCCGGCGCAGCTGGTCCCACGGGGACGCGCCGTCCACGGCCGATGCCTCGTACACCTCCCGCGGGATGTCCTGCAGGCCGGCCAGGTACAGCACGAAGTTGAAGCCGACCGTCCACCACACGGTCATCATCGCGACGGAGATCATCGCCCAGTTGGGGTCGGCCAGCCAGGCCGGGGAGGTGATGCCGATCTTCGCCAGCCAGGTCGAGTACAGTCCGGTCTCCGGCGTGTACAGCCAGCCGAACACCAGTGCCGCGCAGGTCACCGGCACCACGTACGGGGCGAAGAAGACGAGCCGGAAGAACCAGCGACCGCGGCGCAGCCGGTCCACCAGGACCGCCATCGCCATCGCGATGACCACCAGCGGCGGCGTGGTCAGCACGGTGAAGAACACCGTGTGCCCCATCGAGGACCAGAAGTCGCCGCTGCCCAGCGCCTCGGCGTAGTTGTCGACGCCGGCGAAGGGCCCGAGCCCGGTGCGCGCCGAGCTGCCGTCGAAGAAGCTCATCAGCAGGCCGTACAGCGCCGGCCCGATGAGAAAGAGCAGGTACAGGACCGTGAACGGGGCCATCAGCCCCCAGCCCGAGCGGGAGTCGTGGCGGGTGCGTGCCCGCACCCGCGGCGGGTCGCCGACCGCGGGAAGGGACGCAACGGTCGTGGTCGTCATGCCACACCCCCTACCGGCGCGGGCTTGTCGGTGAACTGGCCGAGCTTGCGGCGGATCTGGGCGATGGCGGCGGCCGGGTCGATCTGACCGGCCTCCACCGCACCGACCGTGGCGCCCATGATGTTCTCGAAGTCGGCGCCGGCACCGGAGTACCAGCCGGCCGGGTCGTACACGGCGGCGTTGGCCGCGGCCACGTACTCCGACTGCGGCTTCAGCTTCCGGAACGCGGCGGACTCCTGCACCGGCTTCCAGGCCGGTACGTGTCCGCCGCCGGCCCAGATCATGCTCGCCTCCAGCAGGCTGCGGACCAGGCCGAGGCACCGGTCGAGCCGCGCGGCGTCGCGGTGCGCGTCGCGCGGCAGGATGAAGGAGTGTGAGTCGGCGAAGCAGTGGTAGGTACCGCCCATCACGTTGGGCACCGGAGCCATCGAGAACGGCATCTTCGTCGCCTGGTAGGTCGGCAGCTGCCAGTTGCCGTCGAACAGCAGGCCGACCTTGCCGCCGGCGAACAGCTGCGTGACGCCGTTGCCGTCGATGTTGGACGGCATCAACTTGCGGCGCACCGTGAGTTCCTGCTGGTACCTGAGGACCTTCTCGGCCTTCTGGTCGTCCAGCACGATCTTCGTGCCGTCCGCGGCGAGGACCTGGCCGCCGAGCTGGCCGTAGAGGGTGTCGAACCAGCGCCAGCAGGTCGACGGGTCGGCGTTGATGTTCACCACCCCGCCGTACGTGCCGGTCACCTTCTGGCAGGCGCGCAGCGCGTCGACGAGACCGTCGGTGCCCTCGATCGTCCGGATCCTGCCGTCCGGCCCGAGCAGGCCGGCCTTCTTGCAGATCTCGGTGTTGTAGTACATGACGAACGGGTGGGTGTCGAGCGGGATCGCGTACTGCTTCCCGTCCACCTGCGCCTTGCGCCAGGCCGCGCCGGTGAACTTGTCGGCCGTCAGGCCGTGCCGGGCCAGTACCGCGGGGTCGAGCGGTTCCAGTATGTTCGCCCGCGCCAGCGTGGGCAGCCGGCTCAGGTGGGAGATCCCGACGTCCGGCGGCCGGTTGCCGAGGGTGGCCAGGATCAGCTTCGTGTAGTACGGGTTGCCCCAGGACAGGGGCACCGCGTTGAGCGTCACGTCGGGGTTGGCGCGCTCGTACTTCTGCTCCATCTCGACCATGTGGCTGCCGTCGCCACCGGTGAAGAGGTTCCAGAAGGTCAGCGAGTCCCGGGAGGGTCCGGTACCCGCCACGCCGGCGAGCACGGAGCCGCAGCCGGAGAGGCCGGCGGCGGCACCGCCGGCACCGAGCAGCCCGAGCATGCCGAGCACGTGTCGTCGGGCCGTGCCGGGGGCGACGTCGGACCCGGCCGGTCTGGGGGTGAGGGGCGGCGCGCTCATGCTGAGGCCCTTCCGCGAGGTTTTCGGCACATTCGTCACCGACAGCGAAAACTGTGAGGCGAACCTCTTTTTACATCGTTGTAACAGGACGTGTAAAGACCGCTCGGGCGCCCGAAGCGACTCCCGGGGTCGCCTTTGCGAGCGTTGGCGATAGGTTGTGGCCTGGAACAACAGCCAGCGGACCGGCGTACCGACCACCATCGGACACAGGCGTTTCCCGCGCGCGGCCATCACCGGAGATCGATATGTCACGGACGGGGTTGCCCGCGGTCAGCCGCGTACCGAGTACGAGTAGCGTCGAGGTTACCGGCACGTAGGTATCGGGGAGCAAGACCCACAACCTGGACACTCCCCGACCCGGACGAAAGGCGTTTCATGTCTGATGGAGGCAGCACGGTACTGCGGCACCCGGGCGGCGAGCTCGAGATGCCGATCATCCCGGCGGCCGAGGGCAACGCGGGGATCGATTCCTCAAAGCTTCTCGCCACAACGGGTCTGGTAACCCTCGATGCCGGGTTTGTGAACACCGCGTCATGCAGGTCGACCATCACCTACATCGACGGCGACGCCGGCATCCTGCGCTACCGCGGATACCCGATCAACCAGCTGGCCGAGAAGTCGACCTTCCTGGAGGTCAGCTACCTGCTGATCTACGGTGAGCTGCCGACCTCGACCCAGCTTGCCGACTTCGACCACCGGGTGCGCCGGCACACCCTGCTCGACGAGGGTCTGACCCACCTGTTCGACGCCTTTCCCCGGGACGCGCACCCGATGGCGGTACTGGCCGCCGCCGTCAACGCGCTGGCCACCTTCTACCCGCACGACCTCAACCCCACCGACCCGGCGGGCGTCGAGGTCTCCACGCTGCGGCTGCTGGCCAAGCTGCCCACCATCGCGGCGTACACGTTCAAGCGGTCCGTCGGCCAGCCGGTGCTGTACCCGGACAACTCGCTGGACCTCACGTCGAACCTGCTGCGGCTGACCTTCGGACTGCCCACCGAGAAGTACGAGGTGGACGAGACCGCCCGGGCCGCCCTCGACCTGCTGCTGATCCTGCACGCCGACCACGAGCAGAACTGCTCCACCTCGACGGTGCGCACGGTCGGCTCCGCCGGCGCCAACCTGTTCGCCTCCATCGCCTCCGGCATCAACGCCCTGTCCGGCCCGTCGCACGGCGGCGCCAACCAGGCCGTACTGGAGATGCTGCAGAACATCCACGACGACGGCGGCAACGTCGACACCTTCGTGCGCAAGGTGAAGAACAAGGAGGCCGGCGTCCGGCTGATGGGCTTCGGACACCGGGTGTACAAGAACTACGACCCACGCGCGGCGCTGGTCAAGAAGATGACCGACGACGTGATGAACAAGCTCGGCGTGTCCGACCCGCTGCTGGACATCGCCCTGCAGCTGGAGCAGCACGCGCTGTCCGACGACTACTTCGTGGAGCGCAAGCTCTACCCGAACGTCGACTTCTACACCGGGCTGATCTACAAGGCGCTCGGCTTCCCGGAGCGGATGTTCACCGTGCTGTTCGCGATCGGCCGGCTGCCCGGCTGGATCGCGCAGTGGCGCGAAATGATGTCCGAGGGTTCGGTCAAGATCGCCCGCCCGCGGCAGATCTACACCGGCCCGACCGAGCGGGACTACGTGTCGATCGGCAGCCGCTGACCGCACCGACGGATCCGTCCCCGGCACGAGGTGCCGGGGACGCGTCGTCAGTGGAACACGGCCCGACCGGGCTCCCGGCGCCAGGCGAACGCGTCCGGCACCCGCTGCCGGCTGCCGACCGACAGCTCCAGCGCCGTCGCCTCATCCTCGGCGCACCAGCGGAACTCGGTGACCTCGTGCGTCGTGGCCAGCTCGCCGCCGGTCACCTCGCAGGCGAACACCAGCACGTACGCCTGCCAGGCCAGCGCCGGGCCCGGCAGCCGGCGGGAGTCGTACACGCCGATCAGGCCCGTGGCCCGCACCTCCAGGCCGGTCTCCTCGCGCGTCTCACGGACCGCGATGTCCGACGGGGACTCACCCACGTCGGCCGAGCCGCCGGGCAGACACCACGAACCGTTGTCGGCGCGGCGGGTCAACAGCAGCCGACCCGCCGCGTCGAAGATCGCGGCGTTCGCCGCGACCGCGGGGGTCAGTAGCCCGAGCCCGCCGCGGAACAGCCGCTCGATCTCCTCCGCCGGGCGAGCGTCGGCCAGCGACAGCAGTTCGGCGGCGACCGCCACCAGCCGCTCGTACCGGGTCCGGTCGTACGGGTCGGCGCAGTAGTGCAGGCCGGTGGCGGCCATTCCCCGGATCTCGTCGGCCAGCGCGGTGATGCGGTCGCCCACGGTCGACGCCGCGGTCACGCCAGGACGCTCACGGTCACGACCCGACGCTCGGCCGGCTCGCCCAGTGCGGAGTCGGCGATCATCGGGTGACCGGCGCGGGTGGTGGCGAGCAGCGCCGGATCCAGGTCCGCGACCATCACCGCCTCGCCCGTGTCGGGTGCCCGGACCAGGGTGCGGCCCTCTGGGTCGTACACGGCGCTGCCGCCGTTGAACGTCCACGGCGCCGGGCCGCCGACCGCGTCGGCGAACACGACGAACATCGTGTTGTCCAGGGCCCGCGCCGGGTAGTAGAGGTCGCGGCGGTGTTCGCTGCCGACCAGGTACGCCGCGGGGTACAGGCAACCGTGCGCGCCGGCCCGGGCCGCCGACCGGGCATGCTCCGGAAAGCAGCCGTCGTAACAGATGCCCAGGCCGAACCGCCAGCCGTCCTGCTCCAGGGTGGCGGACTGCGCGCCGGGCACGAACAGTGCGTTCTCCTCGGGACCGCACAGGTGCCGCTTGTGGTACACGTCACGGACCGCACCGTCGGCCGTGACGAGCAGTGCCGCCAGGTACCGACGATCGTCGGCGGCCCGCACGCTCGCACCGACCAGCACGCTCACCCCGTGTCCGGTCGCGGCGGTGGCCAACCCGTCCAGCCGAGGATCGCTGACCAGTCCGGTCTCGTCGGCGGTGACGTCGCACCTGGTGGGTTCGGCGTCCAGGGTGGGTGGGTGGTAGCCGGGCAGGAAGAGTTCCGGCAGCACGACGACCCGGCAACCCTCGGCGGCGGCCCGGCCGACGAGTCGCGCGGCGGTGGCGGCATTGCCGGCCAGGTCACCGGGCTCGGCGACGGCCTGTACGGCGGCCACCCGCAGCATCCGGTCGGGCAGCGAAAGATCCAGCGGTGTCACGGTCACCTCGCCATGGTGCCAGCCGTCGCGCCGGGCGCGACGCCTGTGCCCGGAGTGTTGTCGAGACCGGTGGGCCGACCACGGCAGGATGTCAGTCAGTGCCGCCACCACGAGGAGTGTCGAATGACAGGTCCACTGGCCGGGATCCGGATCGTCGAGCTGTCCGGCATCGGCCCCGCGCCGTTCGCCGGGATGCTGCTGGCCGACCTGGGCGCCGACGTCGTACGGGTGGACCGGCCCGGCGGACGGCCGCCGACCGTCGACGCCGGCCACCGGGTACTGGACCGGGGTCGCCGTTCGGTGGCCGTCGACCTCAAGCACCCGGACGGGATCGCGGTGGTGCTCCGCCTCGTCTCCGCGGCCAACGCGGTCATCGAGGGGTACCGGCCGGGGGTCGCCGAACGGCTCGGCATCGGCCCGGACGAGTGCCTCGGCGTCAACCCACGCCTGGTGTACGGACGGATGACCGGCTGGGGCCAGGACGGGCCGCTCGCCCAGTCGGCCGGCCACGACATCGACTACATCGCGCTGGCCGGGGCGCTCGGCATGATCGGGCGGGCCGACGAACCGCCCACGGTGCCGGTCAACCTGATCGGCGACTTCGGCGGCGGCGGCATGCTGCTGGCCGTGGGCGTGCTGGCCGCGCTGCTGGGCGCTCGCAACACCGGGCGTGGCCAGGTGGTCGACGCGGCGATGGTGGACGGCACGGCGCTGCTGCTGTCCATGCTGCTGGGGCTGCGTTCCGCCGGCCTGTGGCGGGAACGGGGCGCCAACCTGCTGGACGGCGGCGCGCCCTTCTACGACTCCTACCGCTGTGCAGACGGTGGGTACGTGGCGGTGGGCGCGTTGGAGGAGCCGTTCTACACCGCCCTGGTGGCCGGGTTGGGACTCACCGACGACCCGTCGCTGCCGAGCCGCGACGACCCGACCACCTGGCCGGAACTGCGCAAGCGGCTCGGCGCCGCCTTCGCGACCAGGACCCGGGACGAGTGGGCGGCGCACTTCGCGGGCACGGACGCCTGCGTGGCCCCGGTACTGGACCCGGACGAGGCGGCCGACCACCCGCACCTGACCGCCCGTGGCACGTACCAACGGGTGGACGGGCTGTTGCAGCCGGCGCCCGCGCCCCGGTTCTCGGGCACCCCGACGCGGATGCCGGCGCCGGCGCCGACGGTCGGCGCACACACCGGCGAGGTACTCGCCGAGCTGGGCTACCAACCGGACGAGCGCGCGGAGCTGCTCGCGGCGGGCGCCGTGGCCTGAGCCGGCGGCCGGCGGCCGATGTGCCCGTGGAGGGTCCGGTCTTGCAATCCGTACGTACGGATTGCAATTGGCCACCGGGCCTGCCAGGATCTACGGGTGCCCAGGGTCAGCCAAGAGCACCTCGACCTGCGCCGACGCGAGATCCTCGCCGGAGCGCGCGCCTGCTTTGCCCGGCATGGGTACGAAGGTGCCACCGTGCGCCGGTTGGAGCAGGCGATCGGCCTGTCCCGCGGCGCCATCTTCCACCACTTCCGGGACAAGGAATCGTTGTTCCTGGCGGTCGCCGAGGACGACGCGACCACCATGGTGGCCACGGTGGCCCGCAACGGCCTGGTCCAGGTGATGCGGGACCTGACCGCCCGGGCGGACAGCCCGGAGATCACCGGCTGGCTCGGCACCCAGCTCGAGGTGTCCCGCCGGCTGCGTACCGATCCCCTGTTCGCCGAGCGGTGGGCACAGCGCTCCGACGCGATCGCCCAGGCCACCCGGGACCGGCTGGAACGTCAACGCGACGCGGGTGTGCTGCGTTCGGACGTGCCGATCGACACCCTGCAGCGCTTCCTCGAACTCGCCCACGAAGGCCTCGTGCTCTACCTCGCGATGGGCCGGTCGGTCGACGACATCGGACCGGTACTCGACCTGGTCGAGGAGACGGTGCGCCGGCAGGGGCGGGACCTGACCGCGCCGGGCGGGCCGACGCGCGGCTGACACCGCGTCGGCAGCCGACCACGCGGCATCGCCCGGACGGGCACCGACACTGCCCCGCCCGGCGATCTGGGGCAGGATCGCGGGTATGGATCTCGGACTCGCAAACAAGGTGTACCTGGTCACCGGCGCCAGCAAGGGGCTCGGCTTCGCGACGGCGAAGGCGCTGGTCGACGAGGGGGCCCGGGTCGTGCTGTCGTCCCGGGACGCCGACCGGGCCGCCGACGCGGCGGCCCGGCTCGGCGGCCCGGAACGCGTCGTG
>JBAUUM010000857.1:0-6728 GCA_049582705.1 Actinocatenispora sp. | reverse complement strand
GTGCCCGGCGCCGGAACCGGCGGCGTCGCCGCCCGACCGGTGCCCGTGGTGGCAACGCCGACCCGTCGATCGACGGTGACGGCTGACGGCCGTCAGGAGTGTCCAGTGCCCGGGGCGCCGAGTCCCGCCTCGGGCAGCATCCCGTGCCGCCGACGCCGGCGGCACGAGGTTGGTAGCGTCGGTGCCGTGACGAACGCGGACCGCCCGACCGAACCGCAGGACGACGGCGCCGACTCGTACTGGCGCCGTCCGGTCGACGGCGGGCCGGGCGCGCACGGGGGGCCGGTGGCTCAGCCGCCGGTCGGTCCCCGACCCGAGCCGTACGTCGGGCCGCCGCCCACCGTCCCTCCCCCGTCGCCGCACTGGCGCCCGCCCGTGGTGGTGCCGACCAGCCCCCCGCGCACGATGCCCGCGCAGGACCACGGCCGGCTCGACGCCGAGGAGCGCGCGGCCAGGACCGTCAGCCACGGCATCGGCCTGGTGGCCGGTGCGGTCGTCCTCGTCCTGCTCATCACGGTCTGCGCCCGTCTGATCGGCTGACCGGCCGTTCCCGCCGGTATCGGCGACCGCGTGGCACCAATACCGGCGCGACCCCGACGGGTCACCGTCCCCGCCGACACCACCCGCCACCCGGGGCCCGTGCCGTGCGCCGGGCCCGACCGCGCCGGGCGTGGCAGTCTTGGTACGTGACAGCAGAGGTGGCAGAGCCCGGTGACGATCTGGGGCTCTTCGGCCCGGACAGTGTCAGCTGGCGGGTGCACGGCACCCTGCTGCTGGCCGTCGGCGGCCTGCGCGCCCTGTTCCTCCAGGCCCTGCACCCGCGCGCGATGGCCGGGGTGGCGCAGAACTCGGACTTCCGGAACGACCCGTGGGGCCGGCTGTACCGCACCGGCGACTACGTCGCGACCGTCACGTTCGGCACCACCGTGGAGGCCCGCCGCACGGCGGCCCGGGTCCGCGGCATGCACCGCCGGCTGCGCGGTCACGATCCGTTCACCGGCGCGGAGTTCCGGGTCGACGATCCGGAGCTGCTGCGCTGGACGCACGTCTGCGAGATCGAGTCGTTCGTGTCCACCGCCCGACGGGGCGGGATCGGCCTGACCGACACCGATGTCGACCGCTACTACACCGAACAGCTGGTCGCCGCCGAACTCATCGGGCTCGACCCGACGACGGTGCCGTCCTCCGCCGCCGACGTGGCGGACTACTACGCCACCATGCAACCGAAACTGGCGATGACCCGGGACGCCGCCGCGGCCGCGGTGTTCCTGTTCTGGCCGAAGATGCCGGCACCGTTGGGCCTGACGGCGGCCCGGTCCGGCTGGTTGGGCCTGGCCGGGCTGGGTTTCGGCCTGCTGCCACGGTGGGCCCGCCGCGGGTACGGCGGCCTCGGCCTGCCCGTGGGCGACCTGACCGCGACGCTCACCACACGGTCGTTGCGGCACGGTCTGGCGCTACTGCCGGAGCGGCTGCGGTACAGCCCGCGGATGCGCGACGGCCTGCGCCGCGCCGCCGCGTACCCGCTCGGGTCCTGACCGCCGCCCGACGTCACCCGCGCCAGGTCGGATGCGGCGGCCGGTGCGTGCCGCGTACTCCGACCGCCCGGCGTATCGCCGACATCAGCGGAAGTCGTCGACGTGGTCGGCGGCCCACTGGGCGAAGGTGCGGGCCGGGTGCCCGGTGATCTCGGCGACGGTGGAGGTGACCACGGCCGGGTGTCCGACCGAGGCGGCCTGGATGGACATCAGGGTCCGGACGATCGGCTCCGGGGTGCCCGCCATCGCGTGGACGGCCTCCTCGACGGTGATCCGCTCGAAGGTCACGGGCCGGTCCAGCGCCTCGCCGAGGGTCTGGACCTGTTCGGCCTGGGTCAGCGACTCGGGACCGGTCAGCGAGTGGACCCGGCCAGCGTGGCCGTCCTCGGTGAGCGCCCGTACGGCCACCGCGGCGATGTCCGCCTCGTGGATCGGCGCGCTGGTGGACTCCGGGTACGGTCCGCGGACGACGCCCTCCGCGCGGATCTGCCGACCCCACCACCGGGCGTTGACGGCGAACGCGTAGGGCCGCAGGAACGTCCAGGCCACGCCCGAGTCCTCGACGGCCTTCTCACCGTGCCGGTGGTGCTCGCCGATGGCGTTCACGCCGTCCGGTTCGGCGGCGTCGGCACCGTCGGCGTCGAGGCTGTTCACGGCGCCGGACGAGAGCAGTACGGCGTGCTGGACGCCGGCCCGGCGGATCGCGTCGGCGACCTCGACCGCGCCGTCGCGGGCCAGGTAGAGGAAGACGGCGTCGGCTCCGGCGAGGGCCGGGAGCAGCGTGTCCGGCCGGGCCAGGTCGGCGCCGGCGACCTCGACGCCGGTGGGTACGTCCAGTCGGTCGGGGTTGCGGGACAGCGCCCGCACGGCGTGCCCGGCCTCGTGGAGTTGCCGGACGAGCTGGCCTCCGACGTTTCCGGTCGCCCCGGTCACCACGATCATGACGGTCCCCCCTGTGGTTCAGCTTGTTGTACGACTCAGTCAACCATACGGATGACTGAACCTGTCAACCAGTCGTTACGATGACCACATGACCGCCCGCCCGCGCCGAGCACCACAGCCCGAGGCACGCCTCCGCGACGCCGAACGCTCCCGACGCCTGCTGCTCGACGCCGGGCTGCACGAGTTCGCGGACAAGGGCTACGCCGGCGCCCGGGTACAGGACATCGCCGACCGGGCCGGCGTCAACAAGCAGCTCATCAACTACTACTTCGGTGGCAAGGACGGGCTGTACCGGGAGCTGTGCCGGCGGTGGCACGAGCGCGAGGCCGTCATCGACGATCCCGAGGTGCCACTGGCCGAGGTCGTGGTCCGCTACCTGCGCGCGACGCTGACCCCGCCGTTCCCGGCCCGGCTCACCCTCTGGCAGGCGCTCGGCGGCGACGCCCCGGCACCGGTGCCCGACGACGACATGACCCGGATGCGGCATCGGCAGGAGAGCGGCGAACTACCCGACGACCTGGAGCCCGAGGCGCTCCTGCTCGCCGTCATGGGCATGGTGCTCGCCCCGGTCGCCATGCCCCAGGTCGCCGCCCGGTACCTCGGCGCCGAGCCCGGCACGGCGGAGTTCGAACAGCGGTACGGCGATCAGCTGCGCCGGATGGTGCGGCGGCTCACGGCACAGCCTGTGGCACCGGCGGACCCGCCGGCATCGTCGTGTGACCGCGCGCCGGACGGAACGCCGCTGCCAGCGGGATGAGGCCAGCGACGACCACCAGCGGTACGGCGAAGCCGACCCGCCAATCCGACATCGCCTGCACGGCACCGACCAACGGTGCACCGACGACGAAGCCGACGTAGTTGAACAGGTTGACTCGCGAGACAGCAATGCCGGAGCCGGTCGGATCGTACCGACTGGCCGCGGAGAACGACTGTGGCGCAATCGCACACAGACCCAGGCCCAGGACGCCGAACCCGATGATCGCGAGTACGGGATCGGGGGCGACCACCACGAGCGCGAGCCCCACGACACCCACCGCGCTGCACGTCCGTACGGCCCGAACCGAACCGAACCGACGCACCAACTGATCGGCTCCGGCGCGTCCCACCAGCATGCAACCCTGGTAGGCGGCATACCCCCAGGCCGCCAGCGCGGCCTTCGACGACAATCCGTGGCGCAGGTACTCGGCGCTCCAGTTGGACGTGGCGGAGTCGGCGATGTACATGAAGCTGACGGCGACGCCGATCAGCAGGATGGGCCGCCACGGAACCGCCGGCGCGGTACGTGCCAGGCCCGCCTCCGGCATCAGCGCCTGTTCCGTCGCCCGCGTGACCAGTCGGGGCCCGGCCACCACCGACAGGATGGCACCGCCCACCGCGGCGACCCCGAAACCGGCCCACAGCGGCAGTTCGAAGCCTTCGTTGGCGGACGAGATGGCCGCCCCCACGATGCCGGCACCACTCCACACCGCGTGGAACGATCCCATGATGCTGCGTCCGTACTGGCGTTCCAGACTCACGCCCTGCATGTTCATCGTGGCATCGGAGACACCGACGGCCAAGCCGAAGAACGCGACAGCCACGAAGAAGCCCGTGCGCCCCGGGGACACTCCCGCGGCGAGCAGGCTCAGGCACACCATGGGTACTGAACCGCGCACCACGGTCGCGCTGCCCCACCGCTTGGCGAGTTGGCCGGCCAGGAGACTACCGACGCCAGCAACCACCGGAACCGCCAGCAACACAACCGACAACTGCAGATCGGTCAGGCCGTGCTTCTCCCGCAGCACCGGCACCTGGGTGACCAGGGCCGCGAAGCACAGTCCCTGGACGAAGAACGATGCAGCAACGGCCACGCGGGTGGTGCGGTCCTGGAACCTGCCGGCATTCTCACGGACAGCCTCGGTCATCGTGACGTCTCCCGTCCGGCATGGTCACGTTGGGCGCAGCATAACCGAGAAACACCGGCCTGCCCGCCCCTCGAAACGGGACCGATCTCGCCCTGGTCGGGCAGGCCGAACGGTCAGTTCCCGGTGGTCAGCGCCCGTTCCACGGACGACCAGGGTTCCCGTTCCGGCGCCTCCACACCGACCGGGCAGACCCGCCGCCAGTCGCACCAGGAGCATCGGGTGCTCGGCGCGGTGGGGAACGCCTCGTCGGGGTCCTCGCCGGCGTCGACGCGCCGCCCCGCGGCCACGATGTCGCGCGCGGTGTCCTCGGCCCGGCCGACCTGCCGGGCCAGCGACTCCTCGGTGTGGTCGTGCGTCACCACCGAACCCGTGGGCAGGTGGTGCAGCTCGACCCGCCGGCACGACCGGTGCATCATCCGGCCGGCCGCGAACGCGTACAGGGCGAGCGCCTGGGAGCCGCGGGCGTCATCGTCGGTCAGCGGGGAACGGCCGGTCTTGTAGTCGACGATGACCAGTTCCTCGCCGCGCCGGTCGATGCGGTCCACCCGACCGTTGAAGGCCAGTACGGAGGTGCGGGTGCCGACCACCCGTTCCACCCCGACCGGCTCGTCCTGCGGGTCCAGCGTGCGCAGGTAGTCCTCGAGCCACCGCAGCGCCACCGTGAACGCGGCCCGCTCCTGCTCGGGGTCCCGGTAGCCCTCCGACACCCAGGTGCCGCGCAGCAGCCGGGGCAGGGTGTCCGGGTCCCGTCCGTCGACGGGCAGCGCGTACCAGTTCTTCAGCGCGGTGTGCACGCTGGCGCCGAGCGAGTTGTGTGCCCACGGCGGCCCCTTGGGCGGCTGTGGCCGGTCCAGGTAGGTGTACCGGTAGCGCCGGGGACAGTCCTCGTACGCACCCAGCTTGCTCGGGGTGCAGACGAACAGTTTCTCCGGCATTCCGGTCAGCGCGAGTTGCTCGTGCTGTCCCTGACCGGCAGCGCCCGGTGCCCGGCCGCGCGCAGCGGATCGGGCCGGTCGACGCTGCGGACCTTCGCTCATCAGGACACTCCAGACAGAACGCTCGAACTATTGTGCGACCGGACACGGCCGATAGTGCCAGGAGCGTGCGACGATAGAGAAACTGCATGGCACCGACGCGGCACCGGCACGGGAGGCAGACCGCCGCCCGGGTCGCACCAGGAGGTCTCGATGGGTCTGATGAAGTGGATGCGCGGCGACAGCGACTCGCCGAGTTCCGCCATGCTGGCCGCGGGCCTGGGCGAGCTGAGCGGCATGCTCCAGGGCGGCAAGCGCAAGCAGACCGAGCTGATCCACGAGCAGCAGAACAAGCGCCTGACCATCTCCGACGGCGCTCCCGCCGGGGTCGACCTGGACCGCGGCATCGCCATCATCCGGGCCCGCCGGGAAGTCACCCCGGACGAGGCCGCCGGATCCACCGCCTGAGCCCTGCCGCGCCCGGCCACCGCGCTCGGCCTGCGTAGCCTCACCCGTTCGCCGCGCTCAGCCGGTGTAACCGCGCACGAACCTCGCGACGGCGTCGGCGACGAGCTGCACCGCGATCGCGGCGACGAGCAGGCCGGAGATGCGGGTCACGACCTCGATCCCGCCCTGCCGGAGCACCCGGACGATCACGTTCGAGAAGCGCAGGAACGCGAAGATGACCAGGTGCACCACGACGATGGCGGTCCCGATCGCCACGTAGTCGAACACCCCGGTGCTCTGCCGTACGAAGACGATCGACGCCACGATCGCGCCGGGCCCGGCCAGCAGCGGCGTGCCGAGCGGCACCAGCGCCACGTTCGAGGTGCCGGCCGCGGACGGATCGCCCTGCTTGCCGGTCAGCAGTTCGAGTGCGACCAGCAACAGCAGCAGACCACCCGCGGCCTGCATCGCGGCCAGCGAGATGCCCAGGTATGACAGGATCTGACCACCGGCGACGGCGAACACCACGATCACGCCGAAGGACAGCGCGACGGCCTGCCACGCCGCCCGGGTCCGGGCCCGGAAGTCCAGGCTCCGGGTCAGTGCGAGGAAGATCGGCACCGAGCCGGGCGGATCCACGATCACGAACAGCGTCACCAGTGCCTCGCCGAACAGCTTGGCGTTCATCGGTCCCCCTCCCGGGCGCACGGTGTCGGACACGACGGTCGCCGCGTCCCGTGGACAGCCTGCCAGGCGGTAGGTCCGAAGATGCGCACGGGCCGGCCATCCGTCGGCAGCATCACATAGTGCCAGGATAATTTCCTTCATATCAGTCGATTGAAAGGAATTCTTCCCGACGCCGCGCCGGACGCGCCGGACGCGCCACGTCCCCCGGCACGGGCCGCGCCATGCCACCGGAGCGTGCC
>JBAUUM010000856.1:0-10531 GCA_049582705.1 Actinocatenispora sp. | reverse complement strand
GCGATCAGCAGCGTGCCCACGCCACGCCCCGGTACCCGGGCCTCCAGCGCGTTGATCTCGCGCAGGTCCGGGTACGCCTCGCACACCTCCGGGTACTTCGACCGGGCGAGCAGCGTGCAGCGCCCGGCGGGTTCGTCGCCGCGCCAGGCCAGCAGGTACGTCGCCGTACCGTCCTGCTGCATCGCCCACCGCCGCTCGTGGTGCTGCATCTCGCGCCAGGGCGTGCCGCGCCCCGCCAGGTACCGGACGTCCGCTGCGGTGCAGACCCGGATCTCGGCGTCCGCACCGGACGGCGGCGACGTACGGTCCGGGCCGCCCGCGTGGTCTGCCTGCCTGGCGTTCATGCTTGGCAGGCTAGTGGCCCACCCGCCCGCCGGCTCCCCGATTCCCACCGCACGCATCTCGGCACCGGCCGGCGTGCACGGCACCGGCCGGTGTTGCACGGCGCCGACAGGTGCCGGACCGGCGCGAGCGGCCGGGCGGGTCCGTGCCGGAGCCCCGAGGCTCCGGCACGGCACGCCTCAGACCAGCGAGTCCTCCCACTGCCGGTGCAGGTCGGCGTACCGGCCCTCGCCCGCGATGAGTTCGCCCGGCGAGCCGTCCTCGACGATGATCCCGGCGTCGAGAACCAGTACCCGGTCGGCGATCTCCACAGTGGACAGCCGGTGTGCGATGACGATCGCGGTACGGTCGGCCAGGATCGTGCGCAGCGCGCGCTGCACCAGGCGCTCGGACGGGATGTCCAGCGAACTGGTCGCCTCGTCCAGGATGAGCACCTTCGGGTCGGCCAGGAACGCCCGGGCGAACGCGACGAGCTGACGCTGCCCGGCGGACAGCCGGCCGCCGCCCTTGGCGACGTCCGTGTCGTACCCGTCCGGGAGCGCCGCGATGAACTCGTGCGCCCCGATCGCCCGGGCCGCCTGCTCGATCTCGGCGTCGTCGGCCTCCGGCCGGCCGAACGCGATGTTCTCCCGCACCGTGCCGGAGAACAGGAAGTTCTCCTGGGTCACCATCACCACGGCGCGGCGCAGGTCGGCCTCGGTCAGCTCCCGAAGGTCGATGCCGTCGAGCCGGACCGCACCGGAGGTCGGGTCGTAGAACCGGGACACGAGCTTCGCGATGGTCGTCTTGCCCGCGCCGGTCGCGCCGACCAGCGCGATGGTCTGCCCGGCCGGTACGTCCAGACTCAGTTCCGGCAGGACCAGCTTGTCCTTCCGGTAGCCGAACTCGACCCGGTCGAACACCAGCCCACCGCGCGCGGTGCCCAGCGCGGTCGGCTTCGCCGGCTCCGGTACGTCGGGCTCCTCGGCCAGCACGCCGGACAGCTTCTCCAGCGCCGCCGTCGCGGACTGCAGCGAGTTGTAGAACATCGACAGGTCCTGCATCGGCTCGAAGAACTTCCGCAGGTACAGCACGAACGCGGCGAGGACACCGATCTCGGTCTGCCCGTGCAGTACCCGGTATCCGCCGTAGGTGAGGACGACCGCGATGGTCACGTTGCCGATCAGCTTGATGCTGGGCGAGAAGATCGCGATCAGCCGGAAGGCCCGCTGGTTGGCCCGCTTGTACTCGTGGTTGACCGCCTCGAAGATCTCCTGGTTGCGCGACTCGCGCCGGTACGCGTGCACCGCGCGGATGCCGCCCAGCGACTCGACGAAGTGCACGATCACCAGCGACACCGTCTCGCGGGTCCACCGGTACGCCTTCGTGGACGCCCTGCGGAACCAGGCGGACAGCCACAGCAGGAACGGGAACGAGCAGAGCGTGACCAGCGCCAGCGGCCAGTCCAGGAACAGCAGGATCACCGCGACGCTGACGACGTTGAGCCCGGCGAGGACCAGGTTGTCGACGCCGGCCTCCACCATCTCGGAGATCGAGTCCATGTCGGAGGTCAGCCGGGCGATCATCCGGCCCGACGTGTACCGCTCGTGGAACGACAGCGACAGCTTCTGGAAATGCTTGTAGACCCGGCGCCGCAGGTCGAGCAGGATCGACTGGCCGATCCGCCCGGACATCATCAGGAACGACCGCTTGGTCGCGTACGCCACGACGGCGGACACCGCGAACGCCACCGCGATGCCGATCAGTACCCGGTAGTCGTGGTGTTCGCGGATCGGTGGGATGCCGCGGTCGATGCCGAGCTGCACCAGGTACGGCCCGGCCATGCCGGACACCATCTGCGCGAGCAGCAGCACGACCGCGACGGCGAGCAGGCCCCGGTGCGGGCGGACCAGCGAGCCGAGCAGCCGCATGCTGCGCGAACGCAGCCTGGACACGGACTGCCGGTCGGTGGCCTCGGCCGCGGTGCGTTCCGAGTTCTCCTCGGCGGCGATGCCACGCCAGCCGTCGATGTCGATCTCGGTGTTGTCCGGACCCTGGCGGTCGGTGGTGACGGGAGCTTCGGTCATCGGGCTGCCACCCCCTTCCCCTCGGGCAGCCAGTCGGCGAGTTCGTCGTCGTCCTCGGCGAGGGCGGACAGCACCGCCCGGTAGCTGGGGACGGTGGCGAGCAGTTCGGAGTGGGTGCCGACGGCGGCGATCCGGCCGTCCTCCAGCAGCGCCACCCGGTCGGCCAGCGCGACGGTGCTCGGCCGGTGTACGACCAGCAGCGCGGTGGTGCCGGCGAGCACCTGGGCCAGCGCCTTCTCGACCAGCGCCTCGGTGTTGACGTCCAGCGCGGAGAGCGGGTCGTCCAGCACCAGCACCTTGGGCCGGGACACCACGGCCCGGGCCAGCGCGAGTCGCTGCCGCTGGCCACCGGACAGCGACAGGCCCTGCTCGCCGACCCGGGTGTCCAGGCCCCACGGCAGGTCGTACACGAAGTCGGCCTGCGCCACCCGCAGCGCCTCGGCCAGGTCCTCGTCGCTGGCGTCGGCCCGGCCCAGGGCCAGGTTCTCCCGGACGCTCATCGAGAAGAGGATCGGTTCCTCGAACGCGGTCGCCACGGTGCGGCGCAGGGTGTCCAGCGTGTAGTCGCGGATGTCCCGGCCGTCCAGGGTGATCCGGCCGCCGGTCACGTCGTACAGCCGGGGGACCAGGGAGACCAGCGTCGTCTTGCCGGAGCCGGTGACGCCGACCAGGGCCAGCGTCTCGCCGGGACGGACCTCCAGGTCGACGCCGGTGAGTATCGGCGCCTCCGCCTTGTGCTGGCCGGTCTGCTCCTGGCCGGTCTGCTCCTGGTCGGCCGGGTCGAGCGCGGCCTGACCCTCGTGGGTCTGGGCGTCGCGGGCCTGACCGGCGTCGATCGAGGCCGGGTAGCTGAACCGGACCCCCTCGAAGCGGACCAGGCCGGAGACCTCGTCCGGCCGTACCGACACCGCGCCGGGCCGGTCGACCACCGTCGGCGTGGTGTCGAAGACGTCGTAGATGCGGTCCGAGGCGGTCATCGCCTCCTGGCCGGTGGCGAGGATCCAGCCCAGCGACTCGACCGGCCACACCAGGCCCATCTGCAGCGTCGCGAACGCGACCAGCTGACCCAGGGTCAGGTTCCCCTGGGTCACGGCCACGGCACCGGCGATGAGGATGATGCCGAGCGACAGGTTCGGGATCAGCTCGTACAGCGGGCCGAACCGGGAGTCCAGCCGGGCCCGCTCGATGGCCAGCCGGTACACCCGGCTCGCGTCGGCGGTGAAGCGGGTGAACATGTGGTGCCGGCGTCCGAACGCCTTGATCGCCCGGATGCCGTGCGCCGACTCCTCGACGAACGTGGCCAGGTCACCCTGCGAGTCCTGCACCTGCCGGGAGACCTTCAGGAACCGGTGCGCGAACCGCCGGCTGATCAGGAACAGCGGAACGGCGGCCAGCGCGACCACGGTGCCCAGTGGCCAGTACAGCCGGATCAACAGGACGACCACGACCGTGTACTGGCAGAGGTTGACGATCAGGTAGATGACGCCGAACGACAGGAAACGGCGCAGCACACCGATGTCGGTGATGGCGCGGGACAGCAGCTGACCGGACTGCCAGCGGTCGTGGAAGGTCAGCGGCAGCCGCTGCATGTGCGCGTAGAGGTCGTCGCGGACGTCGGCCTCCATGGCCAGCGACGCGTAGGACTGGGTCCACCGGCGCAGGAAGACCATGAGGGCCTCCAGCGCGCCGAGCGCCAGCGCGGCCAGCCCGAACCAGATCAGGCCGGACTCGTCGTGGTGTCGGACCGGGCCGTCGACGATCTTCTGCATGACCATCGGCACGACGATGCTGGCGCCCACGGCGAGGCCCGCGGCGACCAGCATCACGATCATCTGTGCCAGATATGGGCGCAGATAGTGCCGGATGCGCCACAGATTGTGAAGAGGATTGCCCGCAGCCGGCTCTACGGGCGAAAGTTTGGAGGGCACAACCTGACGTTATCGGTAACGACCGACAACCTTCGCGTCAATTTCCACACATTGACACGTGGCCGCCGTCATACCCGGACCGGCGGCGGCCCGCCGGCTCAGCTGCGCGCACCCGCCTCGTGGTCGAGCAGCCAGCGCTTGACCGCCAGGCCCCAGCGGAAGCCGCCGAGCGAACCGTCGGTACGCAGGACGCGGTGGCACGGGACGAACAGCGCGGCGGCGTTGCGGGCGCACGCGTTCGCGGCGGCACGTACCGCGGCGGGACGCCCCGACAGCTCCGCGTACCGGGTGTACGTGACGGGGGCGCCGGGGGCGATGCCGCGCAGTACGTCCCAGGCGTGGGTCAGGAACGGCCCGCTCGCCTGCCGTACCGGCACCCGGTCCAGGGCCGCGAGGTCGCCGGCGAGGTACCCGCGTACCGCGTCGCCGACGGTGCCCAGATCGATGTGCCGCAGCGGGTCCGTCGGCCGCAGGGTCGGATGCACCAGCGGCACCAGGTCGGCGGGGGACCCGGTCCAGCCGCTGGCGAGTACGGCGCCGTCGGCGTCGGTCAGCACGCTGAACGGGCCGACTGGGGTGGGCAGGGTGCCCGCCGAGACGGTGCTGGTCGGGGTCTTCGTCATGGTGTCCACTCTCAACCTCCGGTAGCTCGTCCGGCGGCGCGGGCTGCCCGCCGCCAGAGTCGGATGACCGCGTAGGAACGCCACGGTCGGAACGTGCGGGCCCGTTCGGCCAGGTCGGCCGCCCGGTCCGGCAGGCCGACGGCGGCGGCGCCGCGGCGTACGCCCAGGTCGGTCTCCAGGAAGGCGTCGGGATCGCCGAGCGCGCGCATCGCCACGTAGCCGACGGTCCACGGACCGATGCCCGGCTGCGCGAGCAGCGCCTCCGCGACCTCGCCCGACTCGCCCCCGTCGAGGTCGACCTTGCCGTCCGCGACGGCGGCGGCCGCGGACCGTACCGCGCGGCGCCGGGCCGCCGGCATCGGCAGCAGGTCGTCCGGTGCGTCCGCGATCGCGTCCGCGGTGGGGAACAGGTGGGTCAGCGCGTCGGGTTCCTCGGCGTCCGGTCCACCGATCGGGGGCAGCGGCTCGCCGAGGCCGGCGGCCAGGTTGCCCAGTACGCGCAGGGCCGCCGCCACGGAGATCTGCTGGCCGACGATGGCCCGGCACAGCATCTCCAGGCCGTCCACGCTGCGCGGCAGCCGGATGCCGGGCGTGGCCCGGACGTCCTCGCGCAGCGCGTCGTCGTCGCCGAGTACCGCGTCGACCGCCTCCGGGTCCGCGGACAAATCCAGCAGCCGCCGGCACCGGGACACGGCCGGCGCGAGGTCCCGCAGGTCGGACAGGCGCAGGGTGGCGGCCACGTACCCGTCGGCCGGGGTCAGCGAGGCGAGCCCGACACCGTGCGGCAACCGCAGCGCCCGCCGGTAGGTGCCGTCGCGTACGGACTCGACGCCGGGCAGCACCCGGGCGGCCAGGAAATCGATCAGTTCCTCGCCGGCGAACGGCTGCCGGTACGCCAGCCGCAGCGGCACGGTGGTGACGCCGTCGCCGACGGGTTCGGTCGGGGTGACCCGGCCGGGTTTCCGCAGTGCCGACGGTGCCCGGCCGAAGATCTCCCGGATCGTGTCGTTGAACTGCCGGACGCTGCCGAAGCCCGCCGCGAACGCGATCTCGGCGAGGCCGAGGTCGGTGGTCTCGATCAGGATGCGGGCGGTCTGGGCGCGTTGGGCACGGGCGAGCGCCAGCGGGCCGGCGCCGAACTCGGCGCGCAGCAGCCGGCTCAGGTGCCGTTCGGTGTAGCCGAGGCGCTGCGCCAGCCCGGCGACGCCGTCGCGGTCGACGAGCCCGTCGGCGATCAGCCGCATCGCCCGGCTGGCCACGTCGGCCCGTACATCCCACTCGGGCGAGCCGGGCGACGCGTCCGGCCGGCAGCGCAGGCAGGCCCGGAACCCGGCCCGCTGCGCGGCGGCGGGCGACGTGTAGAAGCGGACGTTGACCCGTTTCGGGGTCTGCGCCGGGCAACTCGGCCGGCAGTAGATCCGGGTCGAGGTGACGGCCGTGAAGAACCAGCCGTCGAACCGTGGGTCGCGACTGGCGACGGCCCGGTAGCAGTGCTCGAAGTCCGGTAACGCGTTCACGTCTTCGATCCTGACAGGCCGCCGGCCGGCTGACTCGCGGGTTTCGGACCACATCGTCGCCGGCCGTCGCGGTGCCGCGTTCCGACGGTCGGGCGGCACCCCGCGCCGCTGGTCGCGGCCGGGCTGTGGGTCGAAAGGTCAGTCTTGACGGCCTTTTCCCGGCGCCCTAGCCTCGTGCGGAGTCTTTTGATCCCTTTTTCAGTGATCTAGGAGAAACCTGTGGGACGTACCGTCTTGCGTCATCTCTCCGCAACTCGGCCGGTTCGCGTGGTCCGCTCGATACTGGCCGTGTTCGCGATCGCCCTCGCCGCGTCTCTGCTCGCCCCCGCGGGTGCGGCGTCGGCGGCGATCGGGAGCAACGACTACCCGTACGCGGGCAGTGGCGCGGACCAGGTGGACCAGTGGAACTTCTACACCCGGGAGTGCACGAGCTTCGCCGCCTGGCGGCTCAACAACGACAACGGCGTGCCGTTCAACAACGCCTACGCCGGCGTGCACTGGGGCAACGCGGAGAACTGGGACAACGCCGCGAGCGCGGCGGGCATCGCGGTGGACGGCAACCCGAGCCGCGGCTCGATCGCGGTGTTCAACCCGGGCGTGGACGGCGTCGGGTCGTACGGGCACGTGGCGTACGTGATGGAGGCGTCCGGTGACCAGGTGCTGATCGAGGACTACAACTGGGTCAGCTTCGCGTACGACCAGCACTGGGTGCCGCTGTCCGGCCTGGTCTTCGTGCACCTGGGCAACCCCTCGGGGGTCGCGGCCGGCTGACGGTCGGGCGCCCGCCGGCTCCGGCCGGTGGGTGCTCCCGGCGCCGACGGACGACTCGGTCGGCACGTTCTTCGAGTACGCGGTGTGGGCCGCGGTGGTGATTCCGGCAGGGGTCGCCGCCGCGGCCCTTCGCTGTCCGGTGGTCGGTGCGCGTCGCCGGCGCGTCCACCGACGGAGGCGGCGCGACATTTTGCGCCCACGGGGCATCACGGAGATCGTCGGTGCGCGATCATGAAACTGCCCTCCGTATATCGAAAGCTTTACAGAAGGCGTACCGAACAATTACCGGACTGAAACCGCACGCACAGTGAGAGCGCGTATTGCGCCATTGGTCAGATAAATCTGTGCTGTTGCTATTGCCCATATTCGGGCGATTTAATCCGAGCTTACGGGGTGAGAAGTCCGAACTCTGCGTTGTCGGATATTTTCAGTCGCAAGTATTTTGCTAACAATAAGCACCCAGGCGAATCTCCTGCGTGAGCAGGGTGGGGAATGTGTCCGTAATCGGATAAAGATCCACGTGAAAGGTTCACTAAGCGTGACTTCCCTTTGTGTGGTGACCGTTGTTAGCATCCCCAACAACCTTGCTCAGGTGGCTCCGTGGAGCCCATTTCGGGCACTCCAAGATCTCTTGACAAAAATCCGAGGGGCGGTACCGATTGACATGCTTCGGTCGCTGACAGAATCAACCGCTCTTCCACGGTCCGCGGACGTTTCCGCGGAGAGTTCCCTCGAAAACCCCTCGCTGACGGCCCCGACATGGGAATGCTGAAGGCACGCCCCGAGCCGTCAGGATGACGGCGATGGCGGCCGACCTTCTCGTCATCGGTAGCGGCTCACTGGCCCGGGCGCTGTGCAACTCCCTCGCCGTGACCGCCGACACCAGCGTCACCGTCACCGTCCTCGGCCGCGACGCGGCACGCACCGGGCAGGTGGCGTACATCGCGAACGCGCGGTCCGCGCTCGCCCGCCGCGACGTCGACTTCCGCGCCCGCACCGGCGAACTCGCCGACGGCGCCTGCCTCGACCGGGCGATACACGACCTGAGCCCCCGCGTCGTCGTCCAGTGCGCGTCACTGCACTCGCCGTGGGAGGGGAGGGCCACCCCCTCGCCCTGGACCGCTCTCGTCGCCGCCGCCGGCTTCGGCATCACGCTGCCGCTGCAGGCCCGGCTGGCCGTGGCGACCGGCGAGTCGCTGCGCCGTACCGGCTCCGACGCCCGGTTCGTCAACGCCTGCTTCCCGGACGCGGTGAACCCCGTGCTGCACCGGCTCGGGCTTCCGGTGTTCTGCGGGATCGGCAACGTCGCCACCCTCGCCGGCAGCCTCCAGTCCGCGCTCGGCGTACCCGCGGAGCGGCTGCGGGTCCTCGCACACCACGTCCACCTGCACGCACCGCGGCGGCCCGAGGACGAGGTACGCGCCTGGCTCGACGACGTCCCCGTGCCGGGCGTGGGCACGCTGCTCGCCGCCCAACGGGCCGCCGACCGGGTGGAACTCAACCAGGTCACCGGCCTCGCCGGCGCCCGGCTCGTCGCCGACCTGCTGTCCGGCGCCGAGATCGTGGCGAGCCTGCCCGGCCCGCTGGGCCGGCCCGGTGGATACCCGGTACGCATCACCCGCGACCGGCTCGACCTCGACCTGCCCACCGGGCTGACCGAGGAGGAGGCGACCGCGTTCAACGAACACGCCGGCGAATCCGACGGCATCCGCATCGGGCCGGACCGCGTGTGCCCCACCGCGGCGGCCGCCCACCAGTTGACCGCTCAGGCGCCCGAGCTGGTCGACGGCTTCGCCATCCAGGACGTGATCGCCGCCGCCGCGCGGCTGGACGGGACACGGAGCCGACTGCGCACGTCATGACCAGAACCCCGGGAGGAACGCCAAAGATGTCGAACCCGCCCAGCCGCAACCTGATCCTCGACTACTACGACCGACTGCCCGACGTGATCGCCGAGTGCGTGCCGGACACCGCGCCGGTGAAGGAGACGACCGCGTTCTCGCCCGGCTTCGCGCTGCCCACCCTCGACGACGACGTGCGCGAGTTCTTCTCCGTGGCCGACGCCCGCTGGTGGCACCTCGCCGACCACGACTCCGGCCGGGTGATGCTGCTCGACCTCACCCGCAACCCGGGCACCCGGACCACGAAGACGCTGGCCTCGCTGCTGATCGTGGCGCGTGCCGTCGAGTACATCCGGCGCACCGGTGAACCGGTCCTGATCTTCTCGCCGACCTCGGCGAACAAGGGCACCGCGCTGCGCGACGCGGTACGCCGGGCGATCGCCTGCGGCCTCGCCACCCCGGACCAGCTGCGGATCGCGATCCTGGCGCCCGCCAACTGCCGGGAGAAGCTGCGCGGCGGCGGACCCGACCCCGACCTCAACCCCGTCTTCCTGTACGGCGGCGAGCGCGCCGAGGACGTCAAGGCGATCGGCCGCGAGTTCGTCAACACGTACGCCGGCAAGCTGCGCGCGAACGTCTGGTTCTCGCTGGAGCTGAACAACTACCTGATCGGTGACGCGGCGCGGGCCTTCTTCGAGCACGACGTCGACCCGACCCCCGCGGCGAGCCCACGGCTGCACGCGCACGCGGTGTCCAGCGCGTTCGGGCTGCTCGGCTACAACGTGGGGCGGCGGATGCTGGAGCGCTCCGGGGCCGCGAACGCCACCGACCGCCCGGCGTTCCTGCTCGTGCAGCACCTCGGCGCGCCGGACATGGTGATCAACCTGCGGCACGGCGACTTCGACCGCGGCCACTTGCCGGACTACGCGATCGACCCGGCCACCGGCCTGTACGCGCAGTCGACCGACCCGCGGTTCCCGGCCGTCACCTACGACCCGGCCGAGGTGCTCGACCCGACGTTCTACACGCACGAGCCGGCCACCTCACCGGCGATGAACGAGCTGATCGGACAGCACGGCGGCGACGGCATCGTGGTGTCGCTGCACGAGTGCATCCAGCGCTACCCGACGGTGCGCCGCTGGCTGTCCGGCACCGACCGGCAACTGCCGGCCGACCTGCGGGTGCTGCGCGAATGGTCCCTGGTCATGGCGATGACCGGGGTACTCAACGCGCTGGACCGCGACCTGATCGGCGCCGGCCGCGACATCGTCGTGCACGGCTCCGGGACGTACGGCGCCACCGACTACCCGCCGCTGGACGCGAGCGCCGCGGTGCCGGTCCGCGACGCCGAGGACGTGGCCCGCGCCCTGCTGGCGGCCGAGTGACCGGACCGGCCCGACAACCCGACGTCCCGGTCCGTCAGCACCCAGGGGAGGAGTGCGC
>JBAUUM010000855.1:0-5865 GCA_049582705.1 Actinocatenispora sp. | reverse complement strand
CGAAGGACCCGGCCCCTGGATGACCCAGCCGCCGGGGGCCTCAGCCCTCGGACGCCCCGGCGTCCGCGTGGCGCATCGCCACGTCGTGCTCGTACCGCTCGCCCGTGGTCAGCGCGAGCCGGCTGCGCACCGGCGGGAACCCGGTGACGACGACGGTGTAGTCGCCCTCCGGCACCTCGGTGAACGCGTACCGGCCGGCCCCGTCGGTGACCGTCACGGCGATCACCTGCTCGTTCGGGTCGAGCAGACTCACCTGCGCGTCCGCCACGGGCCGCCCGGTCTCGGACCGTGCGGTGCCGCGCAGCTGCGCGCCACCGGACAGTTCGATGTCCTGCTTCACCCGTCCGGTCTCGGGCACCTTGACCAGCAGCGCGATCGGCTGGTGCGAGGCCGCGCTGACCGCCAGCGTGTAGGTGCCCTCGACCAGTTCACCGAACTCGTACCCGCCCGAGTCCGCGGTGTTCTGCGCGCCGATCACCCGACCCTCCACGTCCGCCAGCACCACGGTGGCGCCGACGATCGGCTTCTCCCCGGTGCGGGTCACCGAGCCGACGAGTGCGCCGGAACCGGCCAGCAACAGATCCATGTCGACGGCCGAGCCGTTGACGGAGACCATCGTCGCCTGCGGCTGGTGTGCGCGGGCACGGGCGATCAGCACGTAGTTGCCGGGCCGCCGCACCACGATCTGGTACGCCCCGTCGTCGGCGGTCACGCCCCGGCCGATCTGCTGACCAGCGGGATCGATCAGGGTCACCGCCGCCTCGGTCACCGGCGAACCACCGTACTGCCGGACGAAGCCCCGGATCGGCGTGCCGCCCAGTGCCGGCACCGGGTCGGGTAGCGGCAGCCCGCCGGCCGGCAGGGGCACCGTCGGTGCCTCCTCGACCGCCCCGGTGGCCTCCGCCGCGGCGGCCATGGCTGGTTCGGACGCCTGGTGCCGACCACCGGAACCGGCACTGGCCTGCTGCTCGGCGTCCTGCTCGGCGGCCCGCGCCGCCATGCCCGACTGGGTGCGCAGCGGCACCTCCTTGGTGAACAGGAACAGGATGAAGCCGAACGCGGCGATGCCCGCGGCCAGCAGGTAGACCAGGTCCATCGAGTCGGAGAAGCCCACCAGGAACGGCCGCGCCAACCGGGGGTCGATGTCCTGCAGGAACGACGAGTTGCTCATCACCCGGGCCGCGGCGGACGCGGGGTGTTGCAGCACCGACACGTTGTCCGGGTTGTGCAGCACGCTCGGGTCCTGCCCGGCCTGCCTGATCCCGGCCAGGATCGACTTGTTCTTGAACGCGTCGGCCATCTTGTCCGGCAGCGTGCTGAACAGCAGGGAGAGGAAGATCGCGGTGCCGAGCGTGCCGCCCACCTGACGGAAGAACGTACTGGAGGACGACGCCACGCCCATGTCCCGTGGCGGCACCGCGTTCTGCACCGCCAGGGTCAGGGTCTGCATGCAGTTACCGATGCCCGCGCCGAGCATCGCCATGAAGATGTCGACCTTCCACAGGTCGGTGTCCGCGCTGATCCCGTGCAGCAACAGGAGCGCACCTGTCATCAGTGCCGTGCCGAGGATCGGGAAGATCTTGTAGTGGCCGGTACGGGAGGTGATCTGGCCGGACACGATCGAGCCGAGCATCAGGCCGCCCACCATGGGCAGCATCAGGAAGCCGGACTTGGTCGGCGAGGCACCGTGCACGATCTGCAGGTACAGCGGGATCACCATCATCGCGCCGAACATGGCCAGACCGACGACCACCGCGGCGGCGGACATCAGTGCTACCAGCGGGATCCGGAACAGCCGCAGCGGCAGCAGCGCGTCGTCGCCGGCCCACCGTTCGGCGAGGATGAACAGCAGGATGCCGGCTCCGCCGATCACGTAGCAGAGGATGGACCGGGTGGAGTCCCAGCCCCACTCCCGGCCCTGCTGCGCGACGATCAGCAGCGGCACCAGCCCGATGACCAGGGTGATGGCACCGGGGATGTCGATGCGGTGCCGGCGTGCCGCGTGCGGCACGTTGAGCACCTTGGTCACCACGATCATGGCCACGGCGGCGATCGGCACGTTGACCAGGAACACCCAGCGCCAGCCGTCGATGCCCAGGATGGAGTCCTGGCCGGCGAAGAAGCCGCCCAGCACCGGGCCGAGCACGCTGCTGGTCCCGAACACGGCCAGGAAGTAGCCCTGGTACTTGGCCCGTTCCCGGGGCGGCACGATGTCACCGATGATGGCCATCGCCAGCGCCATCAGGCCACCGCCGCCGAGACCCTGCAGGCCACGGAACGCGGCGAGCTGGTACATCGACTGCGAGAACGTGCAGGCGACCGATCCGACGATGAAGATGATGATCGCGGCGAGGAAGAACGGCTTCCGGCCGTACATGTCGGAGAGCTTGCCGTACAGCGGTGTGGCGATCGTGGAGGTGATCAGATAGGCCGTGGTGGCCCACGCCTGCTGGTCGAGGCCCTTGAGGTCGTCGGCGATGGTGCGGATGGCCGTGCCGACGATGGTCTGGTCGAGCGCGGCCAGGAACATGCCCAGCATCAGGCCGAGCAGGATGACCACGATCTGCCGGTGCGTCAGCACGCCCACGCCGGGCGGCGCGGGCGCGGCCTGCGGACCGGGCGGCGATTGCGTGCCGGCCGGCGTTGCGGTGCCTCGCTCGGCGAGAACCGTCTCGGGCGTTCCGCCCTTCACGTCTGCGCTCATGCGCCCATCTCTTCCTGTTGCGGTGTGTCGCCCCGTTGGTCGTGAGCGCGTTGCAGGTAGTCCTCGAAATCGTTGTTGAACTTCTCCAGCGTCCGGAGCAGCTGGTCACGCTCCGCGTCCGGCCAGCCGGCCAGGACCCGGGCCATGTGCGCGTTGCGGCGCTCCCGGATGCGCTGGAAGATCTGTCGGCCGGCGTCGGTGGCGGCCAACAGGTATGCCCGACCGTCCTCGGGATCGGGCGTCCGCGTGATCCAGCCCTCGCTCACCAGGGCCGTGACCTGACGGCTGATCGTGGAGATGTCGGAGTGCAGCGCCTCGGCAAGTGTCGTTGCCCGGCGCGGGCCGTCCGTGACCAGGTGCCAGAGCACGACGTAGCCCGCCTTCTCGATGCCCTTCTGGTACACCTCGGGAAGGCGGGTGTGCTCGCGGCCGACCAGGCGCACGAATCGGACGAACTGGTCGCTGAGCCGGTCAGCGAGCTTCAGGTCCTCGTCGGGTGCGGTGGCCGGTTCCGATGGACCGGACATGGATCTCCAAACCGCCGCGCGTGACGCGCGGTTACCCCAGGATAGATAGTTGGTCCCTACAAGCATGTGGTGCCCGGCGATGGCCGACAAGCGAATTGGCTGTGACGAAGACCCCAGTTTACTTGCCGGCCGGTCAGTGCAGCGGGGCATCGCCCGCGCCGGACTTTCCGCGCCCGCCGACCGAGCCCTCGGACGGCATGTATGAGCACCCCGGGTCCTCGGGTACGCCTCCCTCCGACATCCACACCCTTCACACTCATAGTCATCAGATAATTGCATTTTGTAACGGTTGCGAGGGAAGGCGAGGCAGTGACCGAGACAGCGGCGGACGACAGGCCACCCAACGCTCCACAGACCGGCTTCTTCGGACATCCGCGCGGGCTCGCCACGCTGTTCTTCACCGAAATGTGGGAACGCGTCTCCTACTACGGGATGCGCGCGATCCTCCTCTTCTACATGTACACAGCCGTGTCCAAGGGCGGACTCGGGATCGCCCAGGGCACCGCGGCATCGTTGATGTCGATCTACGGATCGGCCGTGTTCATGTCCGGCGTGATCGGCGGCTGGCTCGCCGACCGGCTCCTCGGCTCCCGCCGGTCGATCTTCATCGGCGGCGTACTGATCATGTTCGGGCACATCAGCCTGGCCCTGCCCACCGGTGGTCTCGCCGCCCTGTACACCTCGATGATCCTCATCATCGTCGGCACCGGGCTGCTCAAACCGAACATCTCCAACGTCGTCGGCGATCTCTACAGCCCGTCGGACGCCCGCCGCGACGCCGGCTTCAGCATCTTCTACATGAGCACCAACATCGGTGCCTTCATCGCGCCGCTCATCGTCGGCGCCCTCAGCGACGCGTACAACTTCCACGTCGGGTTCAGCTTCGCCGCCTTCGGCATGGCGCTCGCGCTCATCCTGTACGTGGCGCTGAACCGCTGGCTGGGCGACGTCGGGCGGACCCCGCACAACCGCGTCCGTCCCGAGGAACGCCGCCCCCTGGTGGCCCGCTTCGGCATCGGACTGATCGTGCTCGTGCTCATCCTGGGCGGCATGGCCGTCGGTGGCGTCCTCACCATCGACTGGATCATCAACCTGATCACGTTGCTGTCCATCGCGCTGCCCATCGGGTACTTCGTGGTGATGCTGCGCTCGGACAAGACCAGCGGCGTCGAACGGTCCCGGCTCCGCGCGTACATCCCGCTGTTCGTCGGTTCGGTGTTCTTCTGGATGATCGAGGAACAGGGCTCGGTGGTGCTCGCGACCTTCGCGCTGAAGCGCACCGACCTGCACCTCGGCGGCTTCCACATCCCACCGTCCTGGTTCCAGTCCATCAACCCGGCGGCGATCGTGCTGCTGGCACCGGTGTTCGCGTACGTCTGGACGAAGCTCGGCGACCGGGCGCCCACGACGCCCCGCAAGTTCGCCACGGGCATGGTGCTCGCCGGATTCTCGTACCTGTTCATGATGGGACCCGGCCTGATCAACGGCACCACGGTGAAGGCGAGTCCACTGTGGCTGGTCGGCAGCTTCGTCATCGTCATCCTCGGCGAACTGTTCCTGTCGCCGGTGGGCCTGTCCGCCACCACGAAGCTGGCGCCGGTCGCGTTCGCCTCGCAGACCATGAGCCTGTGGTTCCTGTCCGACGCCACCGCCCAGGGCATCAGCGCTCAGATCGTGCCGGTCTTCACGCCGAGCACGGAGGTGGCGTACTTCGGCATCGTCGGTGGCATCGTGGCGTTCCTCGGCTTCGTCATGTACCTGATCGCGCCCGCGATCAGCCGCCGGATGCGGGGGGTGCACTGACGGCGTCCGCGCCGCCGGTGAAGGTCCGCCACTGCCGCGCGTAGTGGCCGTCCGCGGCGAGCAGCTCGCCGTGGTTACCGACCTCCACGACGCGGCCGTGGTCGAGTACGACGATCCGGTCCGCGCGGGCGGCCGTGGTCAACCGGTGCGCCACCACGAGGGTGGTCCGCCGCCGCGGTCCGCCCGTGGCCCCCTGTCCCTGCCCGGTCAGCCGGTCCATGGCCCGGGTCACGTCGGCCTCGGTGGCGAGATCGAGGGCCGCGGTGGCCTCGTCCATCACCAGGATGTCCGGGTCGACGAGCTGGGCACGGGCCAGGGCGAGCAACTGCCGCTGGCCGCTGGACAGGTTCCGGCCCCGCTCGGCGACCTCGTGGTAGTAGCCGCCGTCGAGGCGGGCGATCATGTCGTGCGCGCCGACCGCCCGCGCCGCTGCCTCGACCTCCGCGTTGCTCGCCTCGGGTCGGCCGTACGCGATGCAGTCCCGGACCGTGCCGGGGAACAGGTACGCCTCCTGCGGGACCACGCCCATCCGGTGCCGGTAGCCGGCCAGGTCGTACTCGCGGACGTCCACGCCGTCCACCCGGACCGCGCCGCCGGTCACGTCGTAGTACCGGGACACGAGCTTCACCAGGGTGGACTTGCCGGCACCGGTCTCGCCGACCACGGCGACCCGCTCACCCGGCCGGATCCGGAGGTTCACGCCGTCCAGCGCCAGGCGCGCGTCGACACCGGTCTCCGGGGCGTCGGCCCCGTCCGCCGTACCGGCGGTGGTTGCGGGAGTGGCGTCGGTGCGGTCCGCGTCGCCGCCCTTGCCGGCGTCCGCGTCGGCGG
>JBAUUM010000854.1:0-3865 GCA_049582705.1 Actinocatenispora sp. | reverse complement strand
GCCCACGCGGGCGCCGCAGCCCGGCGCGCCGCGACCGCCATGCTGCTCGCCATCCTGCTGGCGCCGGCCACCCGGTTCGGATACCTGCTCTACCCGCTGGCCTACGCGCTGTGGGCGTTGCCGCTGTCGGACGCCCGACCGGACCGGCCCACCTCACCCGCCGTCGTCCCGCCGGAGGACATCACCGTCGACGTTCTGTCTCCTTCATCCCGTTGACCACCGCCCGTCCCTGACCTCCGCGTCCTCTCGACCGCCGCTGGCCGTCCGACCTGGGGTGGACCTCCGGCGGGGACGCCGGCCCGGAACGGGGCCGGCCGCGCGGCGGCACGCCCGGACCGGAGCGGGAAGCCGGCTTCAGGTCGCGGGGACCGCCGAACAGGCGTAGACAGAGGACATGCGCACCCGATCCGGGATGGAATCGGTTGATGTCGCAAGTACCGACTCCGCACCGTTCCGCGACCGCCGTGAGGGCGGTTCGGCGCTCGCTGCCCGCCTCGGCTGGTACGCCGGGCGCGACGACGTGACGGTCCTCGGCCTCGCCCGGGGCGGAGTACCCGTCGCCGCGGAGGTGGCCGGGCGGCTGTGCGCTCCCCTCGACGTCCTGGTGGTCCGCAAACTGGGCCTACCGTGGGCGCCCGAGGTCGCCTTCGGCGCGATCGGGCCGGACGGCGTACTCATCCGGTCCGAGGACCAGCCCGACGGAGTCACGCCCGGCGACCTCGACGACGTACTCGCGGCCGAGCGCACCGAACTGGACCGGCAGGACACGCTCTACCGGGCCGACCACCCCGCCCTCGACCTGCACGACCGCATCACCGTCATCGTGGACGACGGCCTGGCCACCGGATCCACCGCGCGGGCCGCGATCGCGGTGGCGCGGCAACGCAACGCCGTCCGCGTGGTCCTCGGCGTACCGGTCGGCCACCCCACCTCGCTCGACGCCCTCTCGCACGTCGCCGACGAGGTCGTCTGCCCGCTCGTACCGCGCGACTTCAGCGCCGTCGGCCAGTTCTACCAGGACTTCCGCCAGGTACCGGACGCCGAGGTACGCGGGCTGCTGGGCTGACCGCACGCACCGGGCCGCCCCACCGTGTCCGCACGCGACGAGCCGCCCCGCCGTGTCTCCACACGGCGGGGCGGTCCCGTCCGGTCCGCTACCGACGTCCGGTCAGCGCCGACGACGCCGCCGCGCCATACCGAAGGACATCGCGCCGAGCCCCAGCAGTACGCAGGCCCCGCCGACGATCACGTTGCTGAGCACGGTCGTCGTGGTACTCATGTCACCGCTGATCACCCAGGGCGAGACGATCGCCCAGACGCCGAGCAGCGGTGCCACGAAGGCGACCCCGTGCACCCGCCCGAACGCCGAGACGAAACCCATCGCCAACGCGGCCACGGCCAGGCCGGTGACCAGGTTGCTCACCGCCAATGGCGTCAGGCCGTCGAAACCGAGGATCCAGGGTGAGAGCGCGAGGTACAGCCCGGCCAGAAAGGTCAGACCGTCGATCACCTGCGCCACCGGACGAGCCGCCGCCCGGTCGTACTTTTCCCGGAGCTCCACGAGATCCGGATGCTGTTCGATTCCGGCAGTCGTATCTGCCATCGCCACACACCTCCCGGTGAAAGAAACCTGGAACACCGGAGCCGTCGGCGGATGCTCGGCGTTCGGGGAGGTGTTCGTGTCGCGTCGAGTGTCCTTGCGGGACGGTGTCAGACCCATGTCACCACCGACGGTGACCATCGGCCATCCTCGGAAGGTCCTGACCAGTGGTGTCCTTCGGCCCGTGCCGTTCGACTCGGGACGCCGGGACTCAGCGTGGACGGTCGGTCCCGGCGCGACTCGGCCCCGCGGCGACCGGCAACGGTACGAGCAGGCCCGCGGCCGGGCCACCGCCGGTCCGGCCGCGTGCCTTGGTGCTCCACGGCCGGGTCATCCGCCCGCGCGCGCCGTACGGCAACGGGCACCGTCAGCTGATGGCCATGTCCACGAAACGCGAGAGGTGCAGCTGCGCCGCCACGGTGATCGTGTCGGTGGGCCCGTTTCGGTGCTTGGCGACGATGAAGTCCGCCTCGCCGGCGCGTGGGGACTCCTTGTCGTAGTAGTCCTCACGATGCAGCAACAGGACAACGTCGGCATCCTGCTCGATGCTGCCCGATTCGCGCAAATCGGACAGTTGGGGGCGCTTGTCGGTCCGCTGTTCGGGGCCACGGTTCAGCTGGCTGACCGCGATGACCGGGCAGTCGACCTCCTTGGCCAGCAGCTTCAGCCCACGGGACAGTTCCGCGACCTCCTGCTGCCGGCTCTCCACCCGCTTCGGGCTGCTCATCAGCTGGAGGTAGTCGACCACGATGAGCTTGATGTCGTGCCGCTGCTTGAGCCGCCGGGCTTTCGCCCGGATCTCCATCAGGTTCATGTTCGGCGTGTCGTCACAGAACAGCGGGGCCTCGGAGATCTCGCCCATCCGGCGGGCCAGCTTCGTCCAGTCGTCGTCGGAGAGCTGACCCGACCGCAGCGTGTGCAGCGGCACCCGCGCCTCCGCGGACAGCAGCCGCATCACGATCTCGACCTTGCTCATCTCCAGGCTGAAGATGGCGCTGGACATCGCGTTCTTGATCGAGCACGACCGGGCGAAGTCCATCGCCACGGTGCTCTTGCCCAGGCCGGGACGGCCGGCCACGATGATGAGCTGGCCGGCGTGCAGGCCGTTGAGGAGCCGGTCGAGGTCGGTGAAGCCGGTGGGTACGCCGGTCATCATGCCGCCGTTGGCGCCGATCGCCTCGATCTCGTCGAGGGTCGGCTGGAGCAGCTCGTTGAGGGCGGCGAAGTCCTCGCTGACCCGGCGCTCGGTGACGTCGTAGACGGCCTGCTGGGCGAGGTCGACGACGTCGTCGACGTCCCGCCCACCGGCGCCGGCCGCACCGTAGCCGAGCTGGGTGACCCGGGTGCCGGCCTCGATGAGGCGGCGCAGCACGGCACGGTCGGCCACGATGCGCGCGTAGTACGCGGCGTTGGCGGCGGTCGGCACGCTCGACACGAGCGTGTGCAGGTAGGTGGCGCCGCCCACCCGGTTGTGGTCGCCCGAGTCGACCAGCGCCGACGCGACCGTGATCAGGTCGGCGGGTTCACCGCGGCTGTAGAGGTCGAGGATGGCGTCGAAGATGATGCCGTGCTTGGGTTGGTAGAAGTCGTTGGTCTTGAGGATCTCGACGACGTCGGCGATGGCGTCCTTGCTGAGCAGCATGCCGCCGAGGACGCACTGCTCGGCCGCGACGTCCTGGGGTGGGGTGCGCTCGAAGTCGCCGCCGCCCTGCTGCGCGGGCCGGGGCCTCGGGGGTCCTTCCGACGGCCCGGCGGGTCGGGGCAGGGCCCCGTGGTCGGCACCGCCGCCCGGTGGGTGTACCTCTTCCGAGATCGACATCCAGCCCCCCTGATGCTGCGACCCCATCGGCAGGGAATCACACCCCACCGACACTTCCCGGGCGGACGCGCGGGGCAGCCGCTACGACCTTAGAAACGTGGCGGCCCCAGGCCAAATCAGCCGGTGGACAAGTCGGGGGACAACCTGTGGATAACCCCCCTCCGCTTGTGCACAGCCCTGTGCACAGCCTGGGGATAACTGCTGGGGATAACCCACGACCCACCACTGACCTGCGGAGACACCGTGAACAGATGTGGACGAAAAAAACCTTTCCGCGACACGCCGGTACTCCTCGGATCTGCGTCGGAACATCGCCCGTCCGAGCCGTCTGGCGGGTACCTGCCGGTCTCGTACGGCCTGCGCCCGGCACGTACCGGTCGTCCCCACATCGGCCGCCCGTGGCGTGTGCCGCACCGCGGCGCACCGGGCTGGACGCCGCGCCGGAC
>JBAUUM010000853.1:0-19541 GCA_049582705.1 Actinocatenispora sp. | reverse complement strand
CTGGACCCCGGCGACAAGGTACGGGTCGAGGCGGTGCAGATCAACGGCCAGCTGATCGCCCGGAAGATCACCGTCGAGTGACCGGACCGGGCGCGGCACCGCGGTAGGCCGCCCGGACCCGGACACGTCGACGGGCCGGGTACGCCCGGTCGCCCCGACGGTCACGTGCGGGTGGCGCCGTGGCGTTCGGCGCGGTCCCGTTCACCGCGCCGGCAGGCCGCCTCCACCTCCTGCTCGGCCTCGGTGCGGCCCTGCCAGCCGCGCACCTCGGTGCCCTTACCGGGTTCCAGCGTCTTGTACACGTCGAAGAAGTGCCCGATCTCGTCGCGCAGGTGCTGCGACAGGTCACCGATGTCCTGTACGGCGTCGAACCGGCTGTCCCCCGCCGGTACGCAGACGATCTTGGCGTCCGGCCCCTTCTCGTCCCGCATCCAGAACACGGCGACCGGCCGTACCGCGATCACGCAGCCGGGAAACGTCGCCTCGTCGAGCAGCAGCACCATGGCGTCCAGCGGATCGCCGTCCTCACCGAGCGAGTCGGGCACGTACCCGTAGTCGGCCGGATACCGCGTCGCGGTGAACAGCGTGCGGTCCAACCGGATCCGGCCGATCTCGTGGTCCATCTCGTACTTGTTGCGGGAACCGGCCGGAATCTCCACGACCATGTCGAACTGCAACGGCGTCCTCCGCTCCGACGGCCGGTCCAGGGCCGTGCCGAGCCCGGCAGGTCAGGTGCTGGCCGGCGCCTTGGACCGCAGGATCGTCATGAACTCCCCGAACCAGGACGGATGGTCCGGCCAGGCCCGGGCGGACACCATCTGCCCGTCGACCACGGCCGAGGCGTCGACGAACTCGGCGCCCGCCGCCGTGACGTCCGGCGCCAGGGCCGGGTACGCGGCGGTGCGCCGGCCGGACAGGACACCAGCCGCGGCGAGCCCCTGCGCGGCGTGGCACAGGTGCGCGACCGGCTTGTCCGCCTCGAAGAAGTGCCGCACGATCCGCTGGAAGTCTGGATCGTTACGGATGTACTCCGGTGCCCGGCCGCCCGGCACCACCAGCGCCACGTAGTCGGACGGGTCCACGTCGGCGAACGCGACGTCCGCCGGCCAGGTGTACCCCAGTTTCTCCGTGTACGTGTCGAACCCGTCGACGAAGTCGTGCACCACGAACTGCAGCCGTTTCCGTTCCGGGGCGGCGATGTCGACCCGGTACCCTTCCTCCTGAAGACGCTGGTACGGGTACATCACCTCCAGGGACTCGGCCGCGTCGCCGGTCAGGATGATCACTTTCGGCATGGCGGTTGCCCTCCCTTCACGTGTCGAGCGAGGCCACCCCACCACTATCGGCGCCGCACCCGCCGGGTGCCCGGCGAACGCCGGAACTGTTCCCCCCGTCCGCCCCGTGAATGAGGCGCCACCGGTGTTCCGCCCCGCCTCGCGGCCGGGCGAGGCCCAGCGGATCACCGGCAAGGCCGCAGCGAGCGCCGCGTACGAAGTAGGTACGCAAGCGAACGAGAACGCCGCCGGTGTTTCGCTGGGTCCGCCCGGCTGGCAGCATCGCAGGGGTGTTCACGGTTATCGGCGAGTCGTTGGTGGACGTGGTGTACCGGTCGGGGGACGCCGCGCCGGTCGAGCATGTCGGCGGTTCGCCGGCAAACGTGGCCCTGGGGCTGGCCCGGCTGGAGAACGCGGTCGGTCTGGTCAGCCAGTTCGGGCGGGACCGGCACGGGGAGCGGGTCGAGGCGCACCTGACGGGCTCCGGCGTGCGCCTGACGCACAGCCAGGTCACCGACGCGCCGACCGGCACGGCGACGGCGCGGCTGAACTCCGACGGCAGCGCCGAGTACGAGTTCGACCTGCGCTGGGATCCGCCGGAGCTGCTGCCCTACCCGGGCAGCGTGGCCGTACACACCGGGTCGCTGGCGACGATGGCGCCCGGCGGCGACGTGGTGGCGGCCCTGCTCCGCGAGGTACGGGACCGTGTCGTCGTCTCGTACGACCCGAACTGCCGCCCGGTACTGCACGGCCCGCTGTCCTCGGCGCGGGAGCGGGTCGCGCAGTTCGTGGCGTTGTCGCATCTGGTCAAGGTGAGCGCGGACGACCTGGCCTGGCTGTACCCGGACGAGGGGGTCGAGCAGATCGCGCGTCGCTGGCTGGCGCTCGGTCCGCGACTGGTGGTGGTGACGTCCGGCGGGGCCGGCGCGTACCTGGCCACGGAGCGGTTCGAGCTGCGCTGCCCGGCGCCGCCGGTGCGGGTGGTGGACACGGTGGGCGCCGGTGACTCCTGCACGGCCGCGCTGCTGGACGGCCTGCACCGGCACCGGGCGCTCACCCCGGCCGGCCTGGACCGGCTGCCGGAGGAGACCGCCGTGGAGGTGTTGCGCCGCGCGCTGCGGGCCGCGGCGATCACCTGTTCACGGCCGGGCGCCGATCCGCCCACCGGCACCGAACTGGACGCCTGACGCGCCACCAGGTCGCCGGTCAGGGCACCCGCTCGGCGTCGGTACGGCCGGCGGACAGCACCGTTCGGGCGGCCGCCGGCAGGGACCGGTACCGGACCCGGGCCAGGACCAGCGCGACGGTCGCGGCGGCCAGGGCCGAGATCACGCCGCCGGCGAGCAGCCCGACGCGCGCGCCGTAGGCCTCGGTGACCATGCCGATCAGTGGGCCGCCGATCGGGGTGCCGCCGGTGAACACCAGCATGTAGACGCCCATCACCCGGCCGCGCATCTCCGGTGTGCTGGCCAACTGCACGGTGGTGTTGGCGGCGTTGTTGAACGTCATCCCGACCAGGCCGACGACCAGCAGCACCGGGCAGAACAGCCAGAACCAGGGGGTCAGCGCGGCGATGGCCTCCAGTACGCCGAAGGCGAGCGCGGCGCCGACCAGCATCCGCAGCCGGGTCCGTACCCGCCGCGCGGCGAGCAGCGCGCCGGCCAGCGAGCCGATCGCGATGACGGTGTTGAGCAGCCCGTACGTGCCGGCGCCCTGCCGGAAGACGTGCCGGGCGAAGGAGGACAGCACGATCGGCCAGTTGTAGCCGAAGGTGCCGACGAACCCCACGAGCACGATCGGCCAGGTCAGCTCGGGCCGGGCGGCGATGTACCGCAGGCCGTCGCGCAGCTGCCCGCGGGCGCGGGCGACCGGGGGCGTGGTGTACAGCTCGGCCTCCCGCATCAGCAGCAGGCCGCACAGCACGCCGGCGTAGCTGAGCGCGTTGATGCCGAAGGCCCAGCCGGCGCCGACCAGGTTGATCAGCAGGCCGGCGATCGCCGGCCCGACGAGCCGGGCGGACTGGAAGATCGCCGCGTTGAGCCCCACCGCGTTGCGCAGGTCGGCCTCGCCGACCATCTCCATCACGAACGACTGCCGGGTCGGGTTGTCGACGACGGTGGCCAGCCCGAGCAGGAACGCGATCAGGTAGACGTGGCCGACCCGTACGGTGCCGGTCAGGGTCAGTACGGTCAGGGACGCCGCCAGCAGGCCCATCGCCGACTGGGTGGCGATCAGCAGCCGCCGCTTCGGGTAGCGGTCGGCGAGCACGCCGCCCCACAGGCCGAACAGCAGCATGGGCAGGAACTGCATCGCGGTGGTGATGCCGACCGCGGTCGGGCTGTTGGTGAGGCTGAGCACCAGCCAGTCCTGGGCGATGCGCTGCATCCAGGTGCCGGTGTTGGAGACGGCCTGCCCGGTGGCGAACAGCCGGTAGTTGCGGGTGCGCAGCGACCGGAACGTCCCGCCGAGGATCGCTCTCTGAGCCGTCACCGTCGCCACTCCACGCGCCTATTCTCGCGCGGAAAAGCTTTACTTAGCTAACGAAACCACTAGACCTGTGCGGTACGCCACTCGACTGCGGAGCAATCGCCACATTCGGTCGCGAAACACCTGGTCAGGGGCCTGCAGCCGGACCGCTCAACCAGTGGGACAGAGACGGGGCGGCGAAGGGCGGGGGCTGCGCCGGGACAGCAGGGAGTGGGTGGCACGTGCCGGGTACGGCAAGGGCCGGGTGGCGTGCTGGCCGCCCGGCCCCGTGGCCGTGTCGGGACGTGGTCGATGCTCCCCCGGCACAGGTCAGCGCTTGCGCGGGGCGCGCTTCGCGGCCGACTTGGTGGCGGTCTTCCGGGCGGGCGCCCGCTTCGTGGTGGCCTTCTTCGTGGTGGCCTTGGTCGCCTTCGTGGCGGTCTTGACGGCCTTCGTCGCCGTCTTGCGGGCCGTCGTCGCCTTCTTCGTGGCGGTCTTCTTGGCGGTCGTCGCCTTCGCCGCGGTGGCCTTCTTGGTGCCGGTCGCCTTCGTCGCCGTCTTGGTGGCGGTCGCGGCCTTCTTCGCGCCGGTCTTCTTCGGGGCGGCGATCTTCTTCTTGCCGGTCACCACGTCCTTGAAGCCCTGACCGGCACGGAACGCCGGCACCGAGGTCTTCTTCACCTTCACGGCCTCGCCGGTGCGCGGGTTGCGAGCCGTGCGCGCGGCCCGGGCGCGCTTCTCGAAGACGCCGAACCCGGCGAGCGAGATCTTGCCGCCCTTGGCCACGGTGCGCTGGATTTCGTCCAGCATGGCCTCCAGCGCGTTCGTGGCTGTTTTCTTGTCACCCAGCCGGTCGGTGAGTGCATCGATCAGTTCTGCCTTGTTCACAACAATCTCCTCAGCATATGAGCGCTGGATACGCTGCTTATCGCAGGCAAGTATGCACACCACTATCCCACTGACCAAACAGGACAGCGGTATTACTCGCCCGGTCAGCGAGAATCGTCCGGTTGGCGCGGCACCGCGCCGCCCCACAACGAGCGTGGGAGACGCCCATGAGCAGACAGGTCGCGCTCCTTCGAGGCATCAACCTCGGTACCCGCAACCGGGTGGCCATGCCGCAACTGCGGGAGCTGCTCGACGACCTCGGATACGGCGACGTCCGCACGCATCTGCAGAGCGGCAACGCCGTCTTCACCGCGGCCACCCGGCCCGACCGTACCGCGTCGCGGATCGCCGCAGCACTGGCCGACCGGCTGGACCTGGACATCCCGGTACTGGTCCGTACCGACAAGGAACTGGCCGCGGTGGTGGCCGCGGATCCGCTCGGCGAGGTGGCCGACGATCCGGCCCGGTACCTGGTGCAGTTCCACGCCGCCGAACCCGATCCCGGGCAGCTGGCGAACCTGCGGCCGGACGACTTCACGCCCGAGCGGTACGCGGTGCGGGGCCGGGAGATCTTCCTGTGGCTGCCGAACGGCGTGCACTCGGCGAAGCTGCCGCCCGCGCTGACCCGCCGCGGAGTGACGGGTACGGCGCGCAACTGGAAGACCGTCACGGCTCTGCTCGACCTCGTCAACAACTGAAAGACGCCTCCCGTCGGGCCGGCTGGCCTATGGTTGCCGCATGGCTGCCCGGCGGGAGGTCCTGGACGTTGCGGGCCGGGAGGTGACCATCACCAACCCGGACAAGGTCTTCTTTCCCGCAACCGGCGAGACGAAACTCGATCTGGTCCGCTACTACCTCGCCGTTGCCGACGGCGTGCTCGGTGGTGTCGCGGACCGGCCGATGGCGCTCAAGCGGTACGTGCACGGGGTCGACGGTGAGGCGTTCTACCAGAAGCGCGCGCCGCAGAACCGTCCGGACTGGATCGACACGGCCGAGCTGCGCTTCCCGTCCGGCCGCACCGCACAGGAGATCGTGCTACACGACGGCGCACAGCTGGCCTGGGTGGTCAATCTCGGCTGCGTCGACCTGCATCCCCACCCGGTACGCTCCGGCGACCTCGCACACCCGGACGAACTGCGCGTCGACCTGGATCCGATACCGGGGGTCGGCTGGCCGCAGGTGCGCCAGGTGGCCCTGCTGGTCCGCGACATCCTGACCGACGTGGGCCTCACCGGCTGGCCCAAGACGTCCGGATCGCGCGGCTTCCATGTGTACTGCCGGATCGAGCCGCGGTGGACCTTCACCGAGGTACGCCGGGCGGCCGTGGCACTGGCCCGTGAGGTGGAACGGCAGGCCCCGGACATCGCGACGGCCCGGTGGTGGAAGGAGGAACGGCACGGCGTGTTCGTCGACTACAACCAGAACGCCAAGGACCGCACCACCGCCGCCGCGTACTCGGTCCGACCGACCGCCGACGCGCGCGTCTCCACGCCGCTGGACTGGGACGAGGTGGCCGACTGCGACCCGGCCGCGTTCACCATCCGTACCGTGCCGGCCCGGTTCGCGGAGCGCGGCGACCCGGCCGCCGGCATGGACGACACGGCCGGCACGCTGGACGGGTTGCTGGCCCTGGCGGAACGGGACGCGGACGAGGGACTCGACGACGCGCCCTGGCCGCCGCACTTCACCAAGCAGGAGGGTGAACCGGCGCGGGTGCAGCCGTCGAAGCGCCGTACCACCCGGACCGGTACGGTGCCGGCGGCCGCACCGGGCAAGACCAGCGGGCCGACCGGACGCCGGCGTACCACCGTGCCGCTGATCGAGATCGCCCGGGCCCGCACCGTCGACGAGGCGATGGCCGGGCTGGAGCGGTGGAAGGCCCGGCATCCGGACGTGTGGCCGCTGCTCGCGGAGTCCGACGTCCTGGTCGACTCGATGCGGGGCCGCAGCAGCACGTGGAGCCGGATCCGGATCAACCTGACGAACGTGCCGGAGCCGCAGCGACCGCCGCAGGAGGACCTGGAGGTCGACTTCGACCCGTGGTAGCCGCACCGTCCGGTCAGTCGGCCAGGGTCCGCACTCAGCAGTCCCACGCGTTCCCACAACGCCTTGTCCGAGGTCTCAGCCGAGCCACTTGTTGTAGGTGGGCCGATCTGTCACGCCTCGCGGGTTGCCCCTTCCTGCCGATCGCAGAGTCTGCAGATAGCCCCACAGCGTGGCGCGGTCAACGAGAGCTGCCCGTGCCGCCACTCGAAGAAGGTCCCAGGTCGATACCACCGTGATGGCATTCTTGCGCGCGAGGCGAGCTGCCGAACGGTCGTCTGTCACGAAGAAGCCGTCGACGGACCGACGCAGCATGATGGCAAGCGTCTCGGCCTCACCCAGATGCTGATGAGGGCGATCACCGGGTTGGGCCAACTCCAGCCGGAGTGCCTGTGTGTCGAGGTACTCGGCTCCGGTCTCCGGATACCACGGAGAACCGAAGATGTCCGGCGCCGCGTCCAGCTCCTCCAACCCAGGTTGCCGCGCCGATTGAGCACACTCGGACGCGACGGTGGCGCACCATCTCCCGCGACCGTTGGCAAGACGTTCCAGCAGGTCGATACGCCTGACGATGGCAAAGTTGATCAGGACGGTGTTGTCCGGGAACAGCAGTGTCGGCACTGGCCTGCGCTCCTACAAACCCAGGGCGGACGCGAGTACGTCAGGGTCGACGTCCTCGGGTGCCGTTGCCGCGTCGACCTCCAGGTCATCAGGAACGATGCCCAGCATCCATGCCAGGGTGCCTTTACCGAGGTCTCCCCGGGCGATCATCGTGAGGTGAGACCTCTGCAAGCTGAGCGGGAACCGCCTGGTGGCCGCATCGTCCATTCGCTGCGTGATGGCATCCCCGTGCTCGGCCTGTGCATCCCGCCAATGGCGGCGCAGCAGACGCTGGGTCGGTTGCTGCGCCCATCTCGCGATGAGGTCGGTCGGCTCGATGCCGAGGCTCGACAGGCGGCGTGCCAGCGCATCGGCGGAAACGCCGCTCTCCCACACCAGCCGCGCCAACCCCTCGGCGTCAAGGGCTTCCCAGTTCCTCTCCCGCATCTGAGCTGCCGGCAACAACAGCTCCGCCGCGAAGGCGTTCGCTGCCGCCTCGTGGGCGTCCAACTCGACCGGCGACAGATGACTGTCGAGGTGACGCTCCACGAAATGACCCAGTTCATGCGCGATCGACCAGTTTTCACGGAACCAGTTTCCGGTGGCGGCAACCACGATCACGCGCCGACCGGCGACCGAGAAACAGTAGGACGTGGACAGCGCGGGGAGGCGCACGACATCCACGCCCATCCGGGTCTCCAGACGATCGGCGAACTGACGGACGAAGCCGGGTCCCATCGTCCGCCGAACCTCGGCCGCCGACCCGGGCAGGTCCGAGGGAGCGACCGCGCCTCCCTGATACGCCTGTCGGTACGCCAGACCCACGTCTCTCAGCAGTGCCTCGTCGTTCTGCCTCCCAGGAACGTCACGACTGCGCGAGTCGAAGTCATAGTCGTGTCGCGCGGCTATGACCAACCTGTGGGGGTCAGGCTCGCCAGTGATCAACCAATGGATGTCTGTTCCGATCAGGTCGGCGAGCCGGGCGAGCTCGATCGAGGAGAACGCCCGCTTGCCCGCGAGAGCACGAGAGAAGGCGTCGGGGGTCATCGCGATGTCGCCTGCGATCTCTCGGTGGGTTCTGTCAGGCAGCACGGCAGCCAGACGAGCCTTCGCTCGCTGGCCGATTTCCACCCCAGTCATCGCTCCAGTATATCGGCGTGTTGGGATTTTCCCAACAGCACGGAGGTCGTCGGCTCCGGGTTCAGGGCCGGAGGACCTGGAGGTCGACTTCGACCCGTGGTAGCCGCACCGTCCTACACTGCGGCCGACCGAACGGAGGCCGCTGGCGGGCGACGACCGGATCGCACGGGCCAGGGCGCTGTACGAGGCCGCCGCCTACGGCGACGACCCGGACGCGGTCGCGGACAGCTCACGACAACGGACGACTGAGCCGGATGTCCTTCTCCCGGTATCCGAGCGCCGCGTGGAAGGCACGCGCACCGGCGTTCGCCGCGCCGGTCTCCAGCGTCGGACGACGAAGACCACGCGTGAGTGTGGCAGCGGCTCGACTCGGCGTACGCGCTGGTGGGCGGTAGCGTTCCGGGCGTGAGCCAAGCACAGGAGCCCGTCACGGTCGGACTGGTCGGCGCCGGGCCGTGGGCGAGGATGATGTACGCGCCGATGCTGACCGGCGGCCCGGAGACCCGGCTGGCGGGCGTGTGGGCACGCCGCGCCGACGCAGCCGGCGAACTGGCCGGCGAGTACGGGGTGCCCGCCTTCACCGAGTACGGCGAGTTGCTGGCGGCCTGCGACGCGGTGGCCTTCGCGGTACCGCCGGACGTACAGGCGCGGATGGCGACCGAGGCGGCCCGGGCGGGGCGTGCCGTACTGCTGGACAAGCCCATCGGGCTCACCCTCGACGAGGCGCACGCGCTGACCGAGGCGGTCGACGCGGCCGGCGTGGTCAACCAGTTGGTGCTCAGCAACCGGTACCGGCCGCGGATCCGGCGGTTCCTGGCGGAGGCCGCGGCCTTCCCGACGATCGGGGCGCAGGCCCGGATGGTGACCGGCGCGTTCGTCACGGGGCCGTTCACCACGCCGTGGCGGCTGGAGTACGGCTCGCTGCACGACATCGGCCCGCACGCGCTGGACCTGCTGGACGCCGCGGTCGGCGAGATCGAGGACCTGTGGGCGGTCGGCGACCCGCGCGGCTGGGTGGCGGTGACGTGCCGGCACGCCGGTGGCGCGATCAGCCAGCTGGCGTTGACCGGTGAGGTCGCCGCCGGTGGGTATGCCGAGTTCGAGCTGTACGGGCCGGACGGCCCGCTGACCCTCGACTTCCGGGAGCTGGGCGCCGACCAGGCGGACGGCGACGCGGGCTGGGCGGCGGTACGGACCGAGTTCGCGGCGGCCGTACGGTCGGGCCGGCCGCATCCGATCGACGTGCACCGGGGTCTGCGCCTGCAACGCCTGATCGACCGCGCCCTGACCTCGTTGCGTGCCCACTGAGCCGTCGGGTCACGGGAGTTGGCCGGCTCGCTGAGCGTCGCGCCGCTGAAGCTGCGAGGCCACGAGAGTTGCGGCAACGGGAGTGGCCGGCCCGCGGGAGTGGCCGGGGCTCTGAGCGATATCGGCGGATGGCGTCCCGTAGCTGATCGACCCCGCTGCGCGTTATCTTTCCCGGGACGATCGCGATATCGCGGGGAGGCTGTCGTGGCGGAACGTTCACCGGTGGAGCTGGTCATCGCGGCGATCATGACGCTGCCCGAGGAGGACCGGAACGAGGCGCTGGCCTGGCTGATCGACCGGGGCACGCACTCCTCGATGCCGGAGCACATCCCGCCGCTGGAGCCGACGCTGGTACAGGGCGCGTTGCGCCGGCACGCGTCGCTGCACGGCGAGCACCAGGGCATCCTGGTACGGCTCCCGGTCGAGGCGCACGGCCAGCTGCGGGAGTGGTGCGAGCAGCACAACTTCGCGATGGCGACGGTGATCCGCGGCCTGGTCGACCGGTTCCTCGACCAGCAGGCCCGACCGGGCCGGGCTGTCGCGGGCTGAGCGCGCCATGACGTGACCGCCCCGAGGTGACCGGGCGACTACCGTCAGCCGTCAGTACGTCGTGGCTGGTCACTGGCACCAACCCCGGCGAACGGCGTCGTCCGGGCACCCGGTTGACTGTCTGCGTGTCCCATCAGACCCCGTACGTGGAACTGAGCCGAGCGCAGTGGCGCACGCTGCGCAAGGCCACCCCGCTGCACCTCACCGCCGGTGAGCTGGCCAGGCTGCGGGGCCTCGGCGACGTCGTGTCGCTCGATGAGGTCGCCGACGTGTACCTGCCGCTGTCCCGGCTGCTGAACCTGCGGGTGGCCGCCCGACAGCGACTCAACGAGGCGACCTCCGTGTTCCTCGGCGAGCCGACCGAACGGGTGCCGTTCGTGATCGGCATCGCCGGCAGCGTCGCCGTCGGCAAGTCGACCATCGCCCGGCTGCTGCGTACCCTGCTCGCCCAGTGGCCGGACCACCCGCGGGTCGACCTGATCACCACGGACGGCTTCCTGCTGCCCAACGCCGAACTCGACCGGCGCGGCCTGATGGAACGCAAAGGCTTCCCGGAGAGCTACGACCGGCGGGCCCTGGTGCGCTTCGTGACCAACGTCAAGTCCGGGCATCCCGAGGTGGCCGCCCCGGTGTACTCGCACCTGACGTACGACATCGTGCCCGGCCAGGCGAACATCGTCCGGCAGCCGGACATCCTGCTCGTCGAGGGGCTCAACGTGCTCCAGCCGGCACCCCGGCTCGCGGTCTCGGACCTGTTCGACTTCTCCATCTACGTGGACGCGCACACCGACGACATCCACCGCTGGTACGTGGAGCGGTTCCTCAAGCTGCGGGAGACCGCGTTCGCCGACCCGGCGTCGTTCTTCCACCGGTTCGCGAAGCTGTCCGACTCCGAGGCCGTGGAGACGGCCACGAAGATCTGGGAGTCCATCAACGAACCGAACCTGACCGAGAACATCCGGCCAACCCGCCCGCGGGCCACCCTGGTACTGCAGAAGGGCCCGGACCACGCGGTGGCCCGGATGCGGCTGCGCAAGCTGTGACCGGTACCGCGGGCGGGTGAGACGCGTGGTCGGGCCCGGCGTGGTGCGCGGCCACGATCAGGGGTAGCGGCCCGCGAGGACGCAGAACTCGTTGCCCTCCGGGTCGACGAGGCAGACCCAGCTCTCGTCACCGGTCTGGCCGACGTCGGCGTGTCGGGCGCCCAGGTCGAGCAGCCGGCGTACCTCGTCGTCCTGTTCCCGGTCAGTGGCGTTGACGTCGAGGTGGACCCTGTTCTTGACGGTCTTGCCCTCGGGCACGAGCGCGAAGGTCAACGTCGGCGGCACCGGGCCCGGGTGGTTCCTGCCGTCGGGCAGCGCGGGCGAGCCGATGGTGACGATCTCGTCGTCCTCCTCCCGCACCTCGTAGCCGAGGACCGAGCACCAGAACCGGGCGAGAGCCCGGGGATCGGCACAGTCGATCGCAAGCTCGGTGAACTTACTGGTCATGTGGGACCTCCCCGGTCACGTGGCGGATCCGCCACAGGCCACCCGCACCGGACACGGCCACGACGGCGTCCGCTGCCTGCTGACCCCGCCATCCTTCCCGACCGCCTCAACCCGACCCCGGCCGGAAGGTTCACTCGTTCCAGTCCGGCGAAAGACTCCGGAATCGAACGTACGTTCGATAGACTGCCTGCTCATGACGGTGGTACGGGGCTGGTGGAACGGGCAACGGGAGCAGGCGGCGCAGCGGGTGCTGATCCACGAACAGCAGGGCCGCTGGTGGGTGGACCACCTCGGCCCCCGCGGGCTCTACGAGTACGTGTCCTGCGCCGGCGAGTCCCAGGCCCGCGCCGAGGCCAACCGGTTCCTCTGCCGCGGTTCCCGGTGGCTCGCCCTGGACCTGACACCCTGATCGGCGAAAGCCAGTTGGATCGGTCGCCGCGCGGGCCTACGGTACGGTGTCGGGTGCGGGTCGCTAGCTCAATGGGTAGAGCTGCGGACTTTTAATCCGTAGGTTCAGGGTTCGAGTCCCTGGCGACCCACCAATCCCGCAGGCCACGACGGTACGGCCGGCGCGTGCGGTGTTCCCGGCGGTCCGTGCCGCACGGCGTACGGCCATGGGCCGCGGGCTCGCGCCCGGCCGGTGTCCGGGGACCGCGCGAACCAGGGCCGGCGTCCGGGGACCGCGCGAAGCAGGGCCGCCGACCTCGGTGGGTCTCACCGGGATCGACGGCCCCGACCATGGGCAGGCAGTGCTGGCTGTCAGCGGACGGTTCCGCCGGTCAGCCGCCCAGGATTGCTTCCTCGACGCGGACCGCGGCGTCGGCCTGGCCCTTCGTGTTGGGGTGGACGAGGGCCCAGGTCTCGGGGTTGTCGTTGTCGCCGAGGCGTTCCTTGATGCCCTCCACCCACTTGTCCTCGCGGGAGGCGCACGCGCTGTGTCCCTTGCTGGAGCTGTAGATGTCCACGTAGGTGTCGTTGTGCGCCGTCGTGGCTCGGTGGATGACGGCGTTGAGCGGCTGGAGGACCGAGTCGCGCAGCCAGTTCAGGTCGCCCGGGCGGATGGTGGCGAGTTCCAGGACGTTGGCGAACAGGCATTCGGACACCCGGTCGGGGATGACGGCCGGGTAGCCGACGGTCACCACCTTCGCGAACGGGGCACGCTGGTGGATGGCGGCGAGCATCTGCCCGTACTCGTGCTCGATGTTCTGGAGGCGGGTCTCGATGCTCTCCCCGTCCCCGGACGTGTAGTAGTCCTTGCACGGGGTGGAACCGCTACCGCCGAGACCGACGCTGATGCACTTGCCGAGGATCTCGCCGAAGCCGAGACTGTTGCCTCCGATGCCCACGGTGACCACGTCGGTGTCCGAGGTCAGGGCCTCGACCTGCGGCGGGACCGAGTCGAAGGGGAAGTCGGGGTCCTCGTTGTCGACCAGGCCGGGGATGTGCAGCTGGTAGCCGATGGGCTCCTGGCGGTTGTGGGTGATGTCGGCGATGGTCGCGTTGCCGCAACTGACGTTGCGCAGCTCGACCTGCGACCCCAGCTTCCGCTTGATGACCTCGGGGTAGGAGCCGGTGGTGCGCTGGCACCCGTCGCGGGGCTCCTCGAAGGTGGGGCCGGCCGCATGGATGGCACCAGCGGTGTACGAGTCACCGAGCGCCACCCACTTCGTGGTGCCGGCCGCCGTGGCGTGGGTGGAGTACATGCCGGCGCCGAGGACGGAGAGCGCCGCGGCGGCGGCCACTCCGGCCAGCCGCATGCGGTATCGAGACATGCCGAACTCCCATCGGGAAGTTGAGACGAAGCACGGACAAGATGCGAGCTCGGCGCCGGAGATCGCGACCGCCCGTTGATCAACTCGGGCGACCTTAACTACTATAAGTAGCGTGCCGATCTCTAACGGAGAGTCAGAGGATCTCGTCGGTTCGTTCCCGGTGCAGGCCCGAAGTCATGGTCTCGCCCAGCCCGACAGGTAACTCTGAGTAACTGAATTGCCTTGGCGACGCCGGCCGATACTCGGCGTGGCAACCACCCGAGTAGCGGTGCCGGCTATCGGGCCGACGCATCGGCCACCAGGACGAACAGTGTCGTCGTGATGTCGATGCGGGGATCCTCACCGACTCCTGTCGGACGCGACCTCGACCCGCGCGACGACGACCAGGATCTCGGAGAGGTGCGCGCGCCACATATGGTGGACCGATGGCGTCGGTCAAGCAGGTTCAGATCACTTTCGACTGCGCAGAACCCGAGCGTGTCGCTCGATTCTGGTGCGAGGTGTTGGGGTACGTCGTACCGCCGGCGCCGGAGGGGTTTGCCAGCTGGGGCGATTACGATCGCTCGCTGCCACCGGAGAAGCAGGGTTCGGCGTTCGCGTGCAGCGATCCGACGGGTGCGGGCCCGCGACTGTTCTTCCAGCGCGTTCCCGAGGGCAAGGTCGTCAAGAACCGGGTGCATCTCGACGTACGGGTCGGCACCGGCCTCGTCGGTGAGGAGCGCCTGGCGGCCCTTGAGGCCGAGTGCGCACGACTGCTCCCGCTCGGCGCGGTACGCGGGCAGCTTCTGCTGGCCGATGACGAGAACGAGTCGTGCCTGAACATGCAGGACGTCGAGGGCAACGAGTTCTGCCTCGACTGAGCAGCCTCCGAACGCAAAGGCTCAGACCGGCGCCGGGGGCATGCCCCGACGCCGGCGGCCATGGCTCAGGCCCGGTCCGTACCGGGCCATTCGAGAATCCAGCTCGGACCCTCCTCGTACGTGGCCGCGTCCTCGTCACGCAGGTGCTCGGCGACGATCCGACGAACCTCGGCAGTGTCCGCGCCGACGACCCCGGCGATCGTGCTGTCGTCGAGGCCACGACGGTGCGCCAGGTAGATCGCCAGTTCGTGTTCGGCTCGGACGCCCTCCAGTACGTCCGACAGTTCCGTGTGCCGGCCGCGAAGCCGGTCAAGCGGGTCAGCGCTGGTACTGGTGCTGGTCGGTAACACGAGATACTCCTGTCAGTCGGGTTGAGGCCGAGCCCCGGAAATGCTGGGTCCGCTCGTACGGCGGGCGGCGATGGCGACACGGGCCGCTTGGCAGCGGGTCGTCGCGGGTCTGGCGGTACCACCGGACCACGTGACCGGTCAGGTAGCCGGCGGCCCCGAATCCGAGCGCCCAGGCGATCAGGATCAGCCACAACGAGAAGGTCATCACGACGGCGTTCATCACGCGCTCACCACCGTCAGAGCCGACAGCGCCGCCGTCACGTGTTCCTCGCGGATCGCCCGGCCGTCCAGGAACCAGCCACGGAGCAGCACGGTGTCGGGCCGCTCGCCCGCGCGGGCGACGATCACCCGGAACCGCACCGGTACGTCCACCCAGTCGCACGCGGCCGGAGTCAGCAGGACGACGGCGCCTTCGGGTGGCAGCTCTCCCAGCAGGGTGGTCACCGGGACCACCTCCACCACTCGCACAGTGCGCGCCCACAGTTCAGTCGACTGATGCTGGGATGCAGCCCCATCGGTTTGGTCTCCAATCGTCGATCGGGTGGCAGCGCCGTGCCGGCATGTCAGCTCACGGCGCCCTTCTCGTGCTCCGTTGTGCCTCGGGGCAAGCGATCCATCTTCTTCACGTTTCGCATTTGGGTCGGCGACCGTATGACAGCACCGTAGACACGGATCGGACATTTTTCAAGGATATTCTCCAAAAATTCTTCCTTGATCTTGTTCCACGTGGTACCAAAGGAACAGCAGGAGAATTCTGCTGGTGCGAACATGACCGAGTCGCCGCTGTCGGCGGCGTAGCAGCGAAGGAGCCCTGGGAATGAAACTCACGAAGCTGGTGAAGTGGAACGAGTCGCAGAGCGGCCACTGCCCAGCCATCTACGAGGCCGAGAACGGTGACCTCGTGGTGCAGGGCTGGATGCTCGACGATGACACCCGTGCCAACCTGCACGACCGATCCACTGACGAGGACGGCGTACGCATCCCCCGCAGCCTGATCACCGACTTCATGGAGGGCCGCTGAGGGATGTCCCATTGGCTGACCGGTGAGGAGTTTGCCGCGCTGTTCACCAGCTTCGACGACACCGCTTGGCATCTGGAAACCCGCGGCAAGTACAGCATCGCCGACGAACAGGATGCCTACACGCGGTTTCTTGCCGGCCAGCCAGTCGGGACCGACTGGTTCCGCCCCTGGTTGGACCAGGTCCGTGAGCTGACCGCGAAAGGATGCAGGATCGGTCGCGTCCGCCTGCTCGACGACCCGCCCACCGACTATCAGCGGTTCGAACTGTGGGGCACCCCGCACAATGTGGCTGCCGGCGAAGAGGTCAGCATGCTGCCCACGGCGGCCGGGCGTCGGCTCGGGTTACCTGACCACGACTTCTGGCTGTTCGACTCCAAACGGGTTGTCGTCTCCCATTTCACTGATGATGGCCGACTCACCGGCGATCAGATGTTCACCGACCCTGAAACAGTGGACACACACCGCCAATGGTGGGATGTGGCCGTGACCCATGCCGTCCCGTACCGAGCCGACGGCACCGAGGCGTAGAGGATCGCCGTGGCCAGCTCGTACGACCATGAACTCGGCGCACTCGGCACCAGGTTGCGTCAAATGCGCCGGGCCGCCGACCTGACCGGCTTGCAACTCGCACATGCCGCCGGATGGGCACAGTCGAAGGTCTCGAAGATCGAGACTGGCAAGCAGGCACCGCTGGAAGCTGATATCCGGACCTGGGCGCGGCTGTCTCGCGCCTCGGACGACGACCTCGACGATCTCCTCGCCCGCCTCGCCGTGATCCGCTCGGAGTACGTGGCCTTCCGCCAGCAGCTTCGCGACGGGCAGAGCGAGAAGCAGATTGACCTCGTGGCACACGGCCGGGAAGCAACCCGGATCCTCTCGGTCGAGGTCGCCATCGTGCCCGGCCTGCTCCAGACCGCCGAGTACGCGCGGCACCGCCTCCGCGAGAACATCGACCTCTATCAGCTGGAGACGCTCGATGTCGATGAGGCGGCCGCGAACCGGCTGCGCTGGCAGGAGGTCCTGTACGACACCACCAAGCAGATCCGCGTCGTATTCACCGAAGCCGTCCTGCACACCCTGCTTTGTCCGGCCGAGGCGATGCTCGGCCAGTTGGACCGCCTGCTCACCGCGTCCAGTCTCAGCAATCTTGAGATGGGCATCATCCCGTTCGGCCGGCAACTCCGCACGATCCCGCTACACGGGTTCCTCGCGCTCGACGACCTCGTGCTCGTCGAGACTCTGGGTGCCGAGGCTTGGCTACGCGGCGACGAAGCCGACATCTACTTCCGGGTCTTCGATGGTCTGATGTCACAGGCATCCACAGGCGAGGATGCGCGTCAACTGATTGTGCGTGCGGCAGACCGGCTGCGCACCATGGCCCGGTAGGACAGGACGGACCGCCACACCGCCGAAGCACGCGGGCGGTGCCGGGTGCGTTTGTACCCGTCGGCTTCTATGGAGTGGTCACGGACATACCGTCGGTGACGATGGCCGGCCACTGGAGGCGCGATGGAGTCCGACGGCAAGACGAACTGGACTGCCATCGGCTCGGTGGCGACCGTGGTCGCCACCGTCATCGCGTTCGCCGCGTACTGGGAGCAGACCCATCCCGACCCGGTCCCGACGCCGTCGACCACCCCGCAGCAGACGGCTTCGTACTTCGTACCCGTGCAGCCCGCTGATGGTTCACCGTCGCCGGAGCCGGCCTCGACCGTGGCGCTGAGCGATCTGCCGAGCCCGTGCGACGTGCCCGGCAGTGCCGTGACCAGGCAGTTCGCTCTCGACAAGGTCTTCGACGACGACTCGCACGACACGTACAAGACCTGCGACTGGTCGGCGACCCCCGCCGGCTGGGACGAGAGTGACGTCATCGCCCTCGCGCTCTCCGTCGATCCCTACTCCGCGTCGTCGGACTGGACGTCGGTGTCCGTCAGCGGCGCCTCCGAGGCGCAGGAGCACCGCTACCCGAGCGGGGGCTGCGCGGTCGAGTGGTCCACCACGTACGGCTACGTCATCGTGGACGCGGCGGAGACCTCGTCGGCACACGACTCCTGCGATCTCGCGGAGTCCTTCGCCGACGCCGTACTGCCGGACACCCCGGAGTAGTCCTCGGCCGTCGACCGCGAGGAGCCCACGCGGCGCAGCACCGTCGAGCGGCACGACCACCGGGTGCGGCGGCCCGGCGGCCTCACATTTCGGGGCGCTGTCTCGTCGTACTGGTGGGGACAGACGCGAGCGAGGGGGCCGGCGGGACCATGACCAGCAGTTCCGAGTCAGGACACGAGGGCTCCGATCCGGGCCTGAGCGCGGTCATGAGCGAGCGACGCGCGCTGATCAACGTGGCGTACCGGCTGCTCGGTTCGCTGGCCGACGCCGAGGATGTCGTGCAGGAGACGTACGCCCGCTGGTACGGCATGACCGGCGGGCAGCGGGAGGCCGTCGAGTCCCCCGGCGCCTGGCTGACGACGGTCGCCAGCCGCATCTGCCTCGACCTGCTCGGCTCTGCGCGGGTCCGGCGGGAACGCTACGTGGGCGACTGGATCCCGGAGCCGCTGCCGGACCGTACCGAGTGGGTCGGCGGCCGGTCTGCCGGCGCCACCGTCGACCCGGCCGACCGGGTCACCCTCGACGAGTCGGTCAGCATGGCCTTCCTCATCGTGCTCGAATCCATGACCCCGGCCGAGCGCGTCGCGTTCGTCCTGCACGACGTCTTCCGGTACGCCTTCGCCGACGTGGCCGACATCGTCGGCCGTTCACCCGCTGCCTGCCGCCAGCTGGCTTCGTCGGCCCGCCGTCGGATCCGCACGTCGCAGGCTCCCGCGACTCCGACGACCCAGCGGGCCAGCGTCGTCCGGAACTTCAAGCGGGCCTGGGAGGCCAAGGACATCGACGCCCTGATCGGCCTGCTCGACCCCGACGCCACCGTCCTGGCCGACGGTGGCGGCCTCGCCAACACCGTGCGCCACCCGATCGAGGGCGCCGAGCAGGTCGCCCGCTACGCCGTCGGCGTCGCCAGCAACGTGCCCGACCTGACGATCCTGGAACGCCGGGTCAACGGCCAGCCCGGTCTGGTGGTCCAGCAGGCCGGCGTCACCGTGTCGGTGGTCGCGTTCGACGTCGCCGGGGACCGGATCACGCGCATCTGGGGGGTACGCAACCCGGAGAAGCTCCGGCCGTGGACGGTGGAGGGTTAGGCCACGGCCGCCAGACCCGGCGGTCGGCGACATCGACGGACCCGCGCGGCAACGTTTGACCCGGCGCGCCGCGGGTAGCGGCTGCGCGTGGACGGGGGGCGGGACATGACGGGGACGCTGGATCGGGAGAAGGCTCTCGACATCTACCTCAACGACCATCTGGCCGGCGCCTCGGGCGGCTGCGAGCTGGCCCGCCGGCTGGCCGACGCGCACCAGGACCAGAAGAACGGGTCCGTACTGCGCCGGATCGCGGACGAGGTCAGCGCCGACCGGGAGTCGCTGATCGGCATCATGCGGCGGCACGACGTGCCCGTCCGCCGGCTCAAGGTACTGGCCGGACTGGTCGGCGAGCGGCTGGGCCGGCTCAAGCTCAACGGCCGCCTGCTGTTCCGCTCGCCGCTGTCGTCGCTGATAGAGCTGGAGCTGATGCGGATCGGCGTGCAGGGCAAGGCCGCCGCCTGGTACGCGCTGCGCGAGGCGGCGCTGACCGACGACCGCTTCGACCGGACACAGCTGGACACGCTCATCGAGCGGGCCGAGGACCAGGTCCGGACGCTGGAGGACCTGCGCCGTGAGGCCGCCCGGG
>JBAUUM010000852.1:0-14886 GCA_049582705.1 Actinocatenispora sp. | reverse complement strand
GAACCGGCGCGGCCGGTGGCGGTGACCGGCCGTCCGGGCTCCGGCTCGGCTGGTTCCTGGGCGCCGCCGGGATACTGCTGGCCGTCGGTCTCGTGGTCGTGCTCGTCCTGGCCGTCGGTGGCTCGTTCGGCGGTGGCCACCGGCTCCCGTTCGGCGTGGGAAAGACCGAGCAGGGCGGCCCGCCGCTGGCCCAGGCCTGTCCGCCGCCGACCGCCACGGCCAACCCCGGGTACCAGGAGGGTCCACCGCCGCCGCCCGGACCCCGCACCACCGACACCAAGGCCGGGATCTCGTACAAGCGGTACGGCGACCCGTGGGGCCCGTGGTCCGACGACTGGGCGGGCGGTGAGCTGAAGGTGCACTACCGGGTCGGCCAGTCGTTCGTCACCGAGGCCTACCAGAACGGCTACCTGGCGTCCGTGCTGTCCGGTTCGGTGCCGGCCACGGTCAACGACGGCAACATCCTCGACCTCAAGTGCGTGGGCCAGCAGATCGTCGCCGACGTCCGGCACTCCTACTACCCGCAGCCCAACCAGATGGACAAGATCGAGGACAAGCAGACCACCCTGGGTGGGCTGCACGCCTGGGTGTCGATCTTCCGGCTGCATTTCGACCGGCGCAAGCAGGGCCTGAGGGCCACCAACGAACTGGTCGGCGTCGTCACCATCGACGTGGGCAAGCCGACGGCCGCGGTCCTGTACGTGTCGATCCCCGGCACCCACCGGCAGTACGACTGGGTGGTCAAGGACGTGATCTCGTCGATCCGGCGGGCGGGCTGAGCCGGCACCCGCTCAGATCGGCACCCCGCTCGGATCGGCACCCCGCTCAGACGGACGGCCGCTGGCGACGGTGGAAGGCCACCGACAGCGGCACGTCCGCCCGGCCGAACACGACCTGACCCTTGCTGAGCCCGACCATCACCCGGTGGATCAGCTTGTCGAGCAGCGCGCGCTGCTCGCGCGCGGACGCCGCGTTCCAGCGCTGCGCCACCTGAGCCTGCCCGGTCGGCGGCTCGTACGACTCCGGCGTCCAGCCCGGGATGTACGGCGCGTCGTCTGATGTGGACAGGCGGCGCAGCGCGCTGTCGAGCGTGTACCGCTCCGCGCGGCCGGCCTCCACGGTGAACCGTTCGCAGCCGGCGCGGCAGGTGTAGTGGCGTTCCCGCATGCTCTGGAAGACCGGCGTCATCTTCCTGTCGCAGGCGGCACAGCGGATCAGACCGTCGAGGATGAACATCGCTTCGACCGGCACCAGCACGGGCACGTATCGACCTCCGCCACGGCGTGTACCGCCGCATCCCCACAACCTCGCGACGCGGCACCGCCGTTCAGGGTACCTGTGATGTCCGGTCCGCCACATTCGTGGGCGGCAAGTCGGGGCGCCGGCTTGCCGCCCCACATCCCACGACGCCCGCCGGGCGGATAGGGTCGGAAGGTGCCCGCTCGAAGCAGCATCAGCAACCGCCGCGTGCGGATCCCGACCACGAACTATCCGGTGGAGCAGCACGTACTGCCCAACGGGCTGCGGGTGGTCCTCTCCCCGGACCGCAGCGCCCCGGTGGTCGCCGTCGCGGTGATCTACGACGTGGGCATCCGGTCCGAGCCGGAGGGCCGCACCGGGTTCGCACACCTGTTCGAGCACCTGATGTTCCAGGGCTCGGAGAACCTCGAGAAGCTGGCGCACTTCCGGTACGTGCAGGGCTCGGGTGGCACCTTCAACGGCTCGACCCACCTGGACTACACGGACTACTACCAGTACCTCCCGGCGAACGCGCTGGAGCGGGCGCTGTTCCTCGAGGCCGACCGGATGCGGCGGCCGAAGATCACCGAGGAGAACCTGCGCAACCAGATCGACGTGGTCTCCGAGGAGATCCGGGTCAACGTGCTGAACCGGCCGTACGGCGGGTTCCCGTGGCTGAAGCTGCCGCCGGTCATGTTCGACACGTTCCCCAACGCGCACGACGGGTACGGCTCGTTCGTCGACCTGAACGCGGCCACCGTCGCCGACGCCGAGGACTTCTTCACCACGTACTACGCGGCCGGCAACGCGATCCTCTCGCTCGCCGGTGACTTCGACCCGACCGAGGCGTTGACGCTGGTGGAGCGCCACTTCGGCGACGTGCCGGCCCGCCCGGCGCCGGAACGGCCCAGCTTCGCCGAGCCGGACCTGACCGCGGAGCGACGCGCCTCGTACATCGACGAACGGGCGCCGCTGCCGGCGTTCGCATCGTCCTGGCGGGTGCCCGACCCGGCGACCGACTTCCCCGGCTACCTGGCGTACGTGGTGCTGGGCGAGGTGCTGACCGACGGCGACTCGTCGCGCCTGGTGGAGCGGCTCGTACTCAAGGACCGGCTGGTCACCAGCATCGGCGGCTACCTGGGTTTCATGGGCGAGCCGTTCGAGGTGCGCGACCCCACCGCCATGGTCCTGCAGGCGCATCTGCCCCCGGGCGGCCAGATCGACCCGGTGCTGCGCACCGTCGACGAGGAACTCGAGCGGCTGGCCACCGACGGCTTCGAGGAGGGCGAGCTGGACCGGGTCAAGGCCCGGATCGCCACCCAGCTGCTCCGCGAGCTCGACCCGGTGCTCGGCCGGGCGTTGCGGATGGGCACGATCGGCCAGCAGCGCGGCGACGCGGCCATGACCAACGAGTTGCCCCGACTGCTCGGTGAGGTGAGCCCGGAGGCGGTGACCGCCGCCGCGGGCCGGTTGCGTCCGGAACGCCGGGCGACCGTCGAGGTCATCGCCGGGGGCGCGCAGTGATCGTGCCGCTCCAGGTGGCCGCCGGACCGGTGGTCGTGAGTCCGGTGACGTCCAGATCGATGGCCGTGAGTCCGGTGGACCTGAGGTCCGTGGCCGTGAAGTCGGTGGCCGTGAAGTCGGTGGCAGTGAAGTCGGTGGCAGTGAACGAGGAGATCCGGTGAGCACTCGCGAGGTTCCCGCACTCACGGCGGCGCGTGAGTTGACGTTGCCGGAGACGGCCGAACGCACCCTGTCCAACGGCCTGACCGTGATCGCCGCGCAGCGCAAGGCCGTACCGCTGGTGGAGGTGCGGCTGCGGATCCCGTTCGCTCAGGCGGACGTGGCCAGCGGCATGCTGATGGCCGAGACGTTGCTGTCCGGCACCTCGGACATGTCCAATGTGGAGCTTTCCGCGGCGCTGCAGGCCATCGGTGGTCAGCTGTCCGCCGGTGTGGACACCGACCGGCTGCTGCTCGCCGGCAACGCGCTGTCCACCAACCTGGACCGGCTGCTGGAACTGCTCGGCACGGTCCTGTCCGACGCCGCGTACCCGGACGACGAGGTCGTCGCCGAGCGGGAACGGCTCGCCGACCACGTGCGGGTGGCCAAGACGCAGCCGTCGTACCTCGCCCGTGAGGCCCTGAATCGCCGCATGTACGGCAGTCATCCGTACGCCGTGCAGACCGCCGAGCCGGAGCAGCTTCTCGAGGTGCAGACCGAGGTGCTGCGCACCCTGCACGCCGACCGGGTGCACCCGTCCGGGTCGACGCTGATCATCGTCGGCGACGGTTCGCCGACCGACGCGCTGGACGCGGCGGAGGCGGCCCTGTCCACCTGGAACGGTGGCGGCAAGGGCATCGAACTGCCGCCGGTCCCGTCGATTCCGGCCGGCCCGGTCACCCTCGCGCACCGGCCGGGCTCGGTGCAGTCCTCGCTGCGGCTGGGGCTCGGCGCGGTCGGCCGCACCCATCCCGACCACGCCGCGCTGCAACTCGCGAACCTCGTCTACGGCGGCTACTTCTCGTCCCGGCTGGTCGAGAACATCCGGGAGGACAAGGGCTACACGTACTCGCCGCGGTCCGGGGTGGAGCACTCGGAGGCCGGCTCGGCGATCGTGATCGCGGCCGACGTGGCCACCGAGGTGACCGCGGCCGCCCTGGTGGAGATCTGGTACGAGCTGGGCCGGCTGGTGTCCACGCCGGTGAGCGCGGAGGAACTGCTCCAGGCCCGGCAGTACGGTGTGGGCACGTTGCAGCTGAGCGTGGCGACCCAGTCCGGTCTCGCCGGCCTGATGTCCTCGCTGGCCGCGCACGGCCTGCGCATCGACTGGCTGGCCGGGCACGCGAAGCGGATGTCCGCGGCCACCGCCGAGCAGGTGTCCGAGGTGGCCAGCCGGTACTTCGCGCCGTCGGCGGCGGCGACCGTCGTGCTGGGCGACGCGACCGTGGTGGAGCCGACCCTGACGCGGCTCTTCGAGCTCCAGAGCACAGAGTGACGGCGCCGCTCCCGCCTCGTTGACCACAGCGTTCGGGGCGCGGGGCGGCCCGCAGAAGCAGGGAGACGTCATGTCGTGCGGGACGCAGGACGGTACCGCCCGGTTGTACCGGGGTGTGGTGGACCGTGCGTCCCACCGTCGGGTCGATCCGGTGTGGTTGGAGGAGGCGTGGCACCGGTCCCGGGTCGTGGTCGTCGACCGGGACGAGTCGCTGGTGACGGGTGACCCGCTGCGGCTGGTCTTCCTGCGGCCGGACGACGCGCCGAGCGGTGACCGGCTGTTCCTGGGCATGTCGTACGACGACGTGCCGTGCTTCGCGGTGGACGCGCCGCTGCCCACCCTGCCGGACGCCGTGCCGGCCTCGCTGCGCATCGTCGGGCATCAGCTGTCCGATGTGGACACCGACGTGTTCACCACCGCGGTGGCGTTGGCCAACTGGCAGCGGGACGCCCAGTTCGACCCCCGGACCGGCGAGCCGACCGGTGTCGGGGAGGGCGGCTGGGTGCGCACGTCGCTGTCCGGGGCCGGCCGCACCCAGTGGCCGCGTACCGACCCGGCGATGATCGTGCTGGTGCACGACGGGGTGCCCGGGCCGGAGGGCCGCTGCCTGCTGGCGCACAAGCCGGAGTGGCCCACCAACCGTTACTCGTGCCTCGCCGGGTACGTCGAGCCGGGCGAGTCGGTCGAGGCGACCGTCGAACGCGAGGTCGGCGAGGAGGTCGGCGTGCGGGTGAGCGACATCCGCTACGTGACGAGCCAACCGTGGCCGTTCCCGCGCTCGCTGATGCTGGCGTACACGGCGCTGGCCGACCCGGAGGACCCGGTGGTGGTCGACGGCGTCGAGATCGAGCAGGCGCACTGGTTCCGACGCGCCGACTTCGACGGCCCGGACGGGCCCAAGCTGCCGTTCCAGACCTCGGTCGCGTACTTCCTGATCACCAGCTGGCTCCACGCCTGACCGCCCAGAGGTGCAGCCCGACCGCCTCGGTGCCCCTTTTTGTGTGCCCACGAACCTCGTCGCCCCGCCCACGCCCGACCTTGCGGTCCGCCCGCTCCCGGCCGGTCACCCCGCTCGTCGGACGTACTCCACGGAACCGCCGAGCCCCGCCCGCCCCTGTGGGCATTTTCCCCGAAGTTACGGTATGTCCGTTTCTCCATAAGGTAGAAAACGGGAAAATGCCCACTTCGGGGGCGCCAACATGGGCATTTGCCCGTTTTCTACGTTGCGCCGAAAAGGATGTTTCGTACTTTCGGGGAAAAGGCCAACCGATCCGTGGCCTGTCAGCAATCCGACGTCGAAAGTGTTGTTTCAAAAGTGTACTTTCGACGCCATGCCGAACAAGAGTCAGGACACCGCCCGGAAGCTGCGTGCCGGCCGGGCCGGACCGGTGGGCCTCGACGTCGCGGATCCCGACGCCCCGGACCCCGAGGTCACCGGCGCCCACGCGACGGGGCCACCACCCGCCGCCGGCCCGACCGGGGCGGACACTGCTGCCGACACCGACGCCGGCCAGGCCGGCGAACGACTGCCGCACCGGACCCTTCGCGATCCGCGTGAGCTGCGCGCGATGGCGCACCCGCTGCGGATCCGGCTGCTGGAGGAGCTGTTCCTGGACGGTCCGCTGACCGCCACCGAACTGTCCGACCGGGTCGGCGAGAGCCCCGCGAACTGTTCCTGGCACCTGCGGCAGCTCGCCCGGTACGGCTACGTGACCGAGGCCGGCGGCGGCACCGGGCGGCAGCGGCCGTGGCAGGTGGTCCTGGAGAGTCGCTGCTGGGGGGAGCGCGCCGAGGGCGAGACCGCGGCGGCGGCCGAAGCCATGGCCAGCATGATGTACCGACGCGAGTTCGACTCCCAGCAGGCGTACATGGCCCGGCAGGACAGCGAGCCGGACGACTGGTACGACGCGGCCTTCTGGAGCCAGTCGTTCCTCTGGCTCACCGCCGACGAGCTGGCCGAACTCGCCGGCGACCTCAAGGACCGGATCATGCGGCACGTCGACCGGTTCACCGATCCGTCCAGCAGGCCCGCCGACGCGCGTCCCATCCGGTTCGTCGCGTGGGGTGTGCCGGCCCGTCCGTGGTCGGAGGACCAGCCGTGACACTCGACGCGCAGGCCGCCGTTCCGGCGGAGGGGAAGGCGAAGCCCAAGGCGCCGAGCCTGTGGCGCAACCGCGACTTCAACCTGCTGTGGGTGAGCCAGTGCTTCTCGGCGCTGGGCTCCGGCATCACCGGGCTGGCGTACCCGCTCGCGGTGCTGGTGCTGACCCATTCGGCCGTCGCCGCCGGCGCGGTGGGCACGGTGGCGATGGTGGTCCGCACCGTACTGCGGTTGCCGGCCGGCGTGCTGGTCGACCGGGTGAACCGGCGTCGGCTGATGCTGGCCTGCGACGCGATCCGGCTGACGATCTTCGTGCTGCTCGGCGTCGCCATGCTCACCAGCTACGCGAGCCTGCCGCTGATCCTGGCGGTCGCCGTGGTGGAGAGCGTGTGCTCGGTGGGGTTCGAGGGCGCGGAGATGTCCGCCGTGCGCAACCTGGTGCCGATGGACCAGGTCTCCACCGCGGTCGCCCGCAACGAGGCCCGCAGTGCGGGGGTGAGCCTGGTCGGCCCGCCGCTCGGCGGTGCGCTGTTCTCGCTGGGTCGCGCCGTGCCGTTCCTCGCCGACGCGCTCAGCTACCTGTTCTCGCTGGGTGGGCTGCTGCTGATCCGTCGGCCGTTCCAGGAGGCCGACCGGAAGGCGCCCACCACCTCGCCGCTGCACGACCTCGTCGAGGGGCTGCGGTTCGTGGTGGGTGAGCCGTTCCTGCGCGCCTCGATGCTGATCGCTCCGGCGATCAACTTCGCCCTCAACGGCATGATCTTCGGCCTGATCCTGCTGCTGCAGCGGAACGGGACCCCGCCGGTACTGATCGGCACGATCGAGACCGCCGTCGGCGTGGGCGCGATGGTCGGCGCCGTACTCGCCGGCCAGCTGCTGCGCCGGTTGAGTACCGCGACGCTGGTGCGGGTCATCTGCGTGATCGGCGTGCCGCTGCTGCTCGCGGTGCTGCCGTTCGCGAACAGTCCGCTCGCGGGTGCCCCGCTGACCCTGGTGATGCTGGTGGCACCGGCGCTCAACGCCGGCCTGTTCGGCTACCTCGCCGCCGTCACCCCCGACCGGCTGCAGGGCCGAGTGACCAGCGCGCTGATGACCGCCGCGATGAGCCTCGCCGCACTGGCACCGCTGGTCGCAGGTCTGCTGGTCAACCACTTCGGCGCGGTCGGCGTGGTCCTCGGGTTCACTGCGGCGTACGCGGTCGGAGCCTGCTTCGCGTTGTTCAGCAAGGGCATCCGGACGATGCGACCGGTCGGCGAACAGTCCGCCGTCGAGGGGGAGGCCTGATGCGCGCGGTCGACCCGGTGCCGGCCGTGGCCCTCGCGCCGTCCGACGCGGGCTGACCCACCGCGACCCGTCGCCGGACTCGGTCGACATCCGGTGACCGCCGCCGGGCTGATGTCCGGCGACTCGCGGCCGGGTACCCGGCGAACCGCCGCCGGTGGTCGGGCAATCGGCGGCGGGCGGAGGCGCGGCCCGGTCAGGCGGTCGGCGCGAGGGCGGAGAGCCGTTCGCGGACCTGCCTGATGCTCGGGTTGGTGAGCGCGGAGCCGTCCGAGAACTTGATCGTCGGGACGGTCTGGTTGCCGCCGTTGATGCTCATCACGTACTCGGCGGCGGCCGGCTCACGCTCGATGTCGATCACCGTGCACGCGATGTTCTCCCGCTCGAACTGGCTCTTGAGCCGGCGGCACCACCCACACCAGGTCGTGGAGTACATCGTGACGGACTGGACCGGACCGCTCATCTGCTGTTCCTCCGTTTGGGCATCGGTGGGGACGTTGGGTCCCGGGGGGTTCGGGGCCGTCCGGAACGGCCCGTCCACTGCTGGGATAACGTCATAGTGGTCTGGGAACATCCCGCTGTGGCGGAAAACTCAGCGGCGGTCGACGACCCGGATGTCCAGATCAGCGTTGTGGGACGGGGGGCGGTGGTCGTGCCCGACACGACCGGGGCGCAGTCTACGGCCCGGGGAGCCGCGTCGGGGGGCGCCGGTCGGCCCTCGGACCCGGGCGCGATCCTGCGGGTGCTCGACGACGACCAGCGCGCCGCGGTGACCGCGCCCGCCGGGCCGGTCTGCATCCTGGCCGGTGCCGGCACCGGGAAGACCCGGGCGATCACGCACCGGATCGCCCATCGGGTGCTCTCCGGCGAGGTACGCCCCCAGCACGTGCTGGCCGTCACGTTCACCGCGCGCGCGGCGGGCGAGATGCGGGACCGGCTGCGCACCCTGGGCGCCGGCGGTGTCCAGGCGCGCACGTTCCACGCGGCGGCCCTGCGCCAGCTGCGGTTCTTCGCACCCCGGCTGCTGGGCGGCCGCGAGCTGCCCGAGGTGATGGCGAGCAAGGCGCGGCTGATCGGCCTCGCCGCCGCCCGCGCCCGGCTGCGCACCGACAAGACGCTCGGCCGGGACCTGGCCGGTGAGATCGAATGGGCGAAGGCGTCGCTGATCGAGCCGGCCGACTACCCGGTCGCGGCGGCGCGTGCCGGCCGGGAACCGCCGGTGAGCCCGGAGGACATGGTCCTGGTCTACGAGGAGTACGAGCAGGCCAAGCGGTCCGCCGGGGTCATCGACTTCGAGGACCTGCTCCGCTCGACGGTGTGGGCGATCGAGGAGCATCCCGACGTCGCCGACCAGATCCGCTCGCAGTACCGGCACTTCGTGGTCGACGAGTACCAGGACGTCAACCCGGTGCAGCAGCGGCTGCTGTCGGCGTGGCTCGGTGGTCGCGACGACCTGACCGTGGTCGGCGACGCCAGCCAGACCATCTACTCGTTCACCGGCGCCTCGTCCGACCACCTGATCAGCTTCCCGCGCCGGCACCCGGGCGCCGTGGTGGTCCGGCTGGTCCGGGACTACCGGTCCACGCCGCAGGTGGTGGCCCTGGCCAACCAGGTGATCCGGGCGGCCCGGGGGGCGCAGGCGAAACTGCGGTTGGAGCTGCACGGCCAGCGGCCGGCGGGGCCGGAGCCGCAGATCCGTTCGTTCCCGGACGAGCCGGCCGAGGCCGCGGCCGTGGCCGCCCGGTGCGCCGAGCTGACCGCCTCGGGGGTGCCGCCCCGGCAGATCGCGGTGCTGTTCCGCACCAACGCGCAGTCCCAGGCGTACGAGGAGGCGCTGTCCGAGGCCGAGGTCCCGTACACGGTGCAGGGCGCGGCCCGGTTCTTCGAGCGACCGGAGGTGCGCCAGGCGATGGTGGCGATCCGGTCCGCGCACGTGGCCGTCGAGCCGGACACCGCGCTGCCCACGGCGGTGACCGAGGCGTTGTCGGCGACGGGCTGGGCGCCGGACTCGCCGCCGCCGGGCGGCGCGGCGCGGGAACGCTGGGAGGCCCTGGCCGCCCTCGTACGGCTGGCCCGGGAGCACCGCCCGGAGCCTGACGAGGACGGCGCCGAACCCACCGCCGGTGCGGCGTTGCTGGAGTTCCACGCCGAGCTGGTACGGCGGGCCGCCGCGCAGCATGTGCCCACTGTGGACGGTGTGACGCTGGCGTCGCTGCACTCGGCGAAGGGCCTGGAATGGGACGCGGTGTTCCTGGTCGGTCTGGTCGAGGGCATCCTGCCGGTCACCTTCGCCCGCACCGACGAACAGGTGGAGGAGGAGCGTCGGCTGCTCTACGTGGGCATCACCCGCGCCCGGGAGCAGCTCTGGCTCTCCTGGCCGCAGGCCCGTTCGCCGGGCGGCCGGAACCGACGCCCGTCGCGTTTCCTGCCCTCGGTGGAGGGCTCCACCGGTCCCGCCCCGGCGCGGCCGGCGGACCGGTCGGGCCGCCGTCGGCGTAACACCGTGCTGTCCTGCCGGATCTGCGGTGCCACGCTGAGCGAGGCGGCGGACCGGAAGCTGGGCCGGTGCGGGGACTGCCCGTCGGACGTCGACGAGGAACTGTTCGACCGACTCCGCGCGTGGCGGACCCGGGTCGCGGGCGAGGCGAAGGTCCCCGCGTACGTCGTGTTCACCGACGCGACGTTGACCGCGTTGGCCGAGCGGCGCCCCGACTCGGACGAGAAACTGGTCGAGATTCCCGGCATCGGCGCCCGGAAACTGGGCCAGTACGGTCCCGCGGTGCTGGCTCTGATCGGTGGCGCCAAGCCCGACGAGGTGCCCGAGCCGGTCACCGACTGAGCACCGCGGCACGGCGACCGAGCCGATCGGCCCCGAGCCGGTCCTGCGCCGTGGCACCGCGGCCGAGCCGGTTGGTCCGGCCGTCCCGGTGCGCGGCCGCCGGGTACGCAGCCGTGGCGGTGCGGACCCGGGTCGGCGGCACGGATCGCCTGTGCGGCGCCGGGTCCGGGGCGCGGTGCGCGTCCCGTCCGGATCCCCGGCGACTGACGAGAATCCGACACTCTGGGGCCAGGGTTGCGGGGTGGGCGTACCCTCTTGCTGTTGCCGCTGGTCACAGCGGCACACGGGGTGCGAACGATGGTCCGAAGAGACGTGGACAACGACTTTCGGAAAATCAATTGCCTCCCGGCAGGGTGGCGGCATAGCCTGCCAAGGTCCGGATGTGACACCGGGTTTTCTGCGGTTCAGGCTGCGGGGATCCGGGGAGATCATCGGGGCACGACCGAAGCGTGAATTGCCCGAGAGCAGACAGGAGGTGACAACGGTGGGAACGACGATCAAGGCGATGAAGACCGCGACCGGACGACCGTCCAAGCCGCTGTCATTCGGCCTGTCCGCGCCGAACCTGTCTGCCGCGGGACTCCGCGTGGTTGACGGGTCTCCGGAAGGCCGGCGGGGCATCAAGGGTCAGGTTTCCCACCTGGTCTGCGATCCCGCTCGGATCTGGCTCAACAGCCAGGTTTCGCTCGATGGCAGTGGCGCCCGCAAGGTCAGCACCGTTCCGTCGCCGATCGCCGCGTATTCCGCGTTCGCCGCCCTCTCGATGGGGGAGCGGATCACCGCGGCAGCTCAGTTCCGTACCCAGGGGCTCAGTGCCACTTCGTTCAGTGCCACTCCGGTCGGGGTTTCCCCGGTCGGCGTCATTCCGGCTCGTGTCGCCAGCCCGGCGCACGTAGGCGGCGGTGACGTCAGGGGCAGTGACGTTGAGGCGCGCGGGTCCGTCGGTTCCGGCCTCACCGTCGGTTCCGACAAGCAGCAGGGGCCAGGTGTCATCGCTGCGTCCGCCCTGAATATGCGTCAGGGCGCCGTTGGCGGAATCCCGCCTCGAGGAAGACCGGACTGTAGGGCCTAACCAGGCCAGCCGGCTCACCTCGAGGCCGCGGATCCCGCACACCGGGTTCCGCGGCCTTTTTGTTACCCAGAAGTTGATCAAGCTACGAGCGAGAAGCGAGGTGACCGGGCCATGAGCCTGGTGGTGACCCCCCTCGACGTGACCGTCGAGACCGGGGTGGACCTGCCGTGTCGGACCTACGAGGCGGACCTGTGGTTCGCCGAGACCCCGGCGGACCTGGAGTCGGCGAAGTCGCTGTGCGGCGACTGCCCGCTGCGGGTCGAGTGCCTGGCCGGGGCACTGGAGAGGCACGAGCCGTGGGGCGTGTGGGGCGGAGAGATCTTCGAGCACGGTGCCGTCGTGCCGCGCAAGCGGCCGCGTGGTCGGCCGCGCAAGGAGGACATCGCCCGTGACGCCGCGGCCCGTGCCCAGGTCACGGCCCGTACCGACGCGGTGCTTCGTCAGGTGTCCCGGGCAGGGACCGCCGCCTGATGTCCACCGTCCGCAGGCGGCTCGTCCGCCGGTCCACCCCCGAGAAGGTAGCGATGAACGACACGACGATTCGGAGCGATGAGTTGTATACGTTGCAAGAAGCACTGGCCCGGGCACGAATGCTCCGGGCGCCGCGTTGGCGCTCCCTGCCGTACCGGCCGGCCTTGCAGGTCGCCGCCGGTGCGCGCCGGGGCCGCTGACCGGCGCCGCCGGTAACCATTTCCTGACTGCTGGCCCCGTGGACCGCGACCGGTCCGCGGGGCCAGCTGCGATTTTGGTCGAATTGATGGGACTTCCCACGTGCCGACCCCCGGATGGGCACTCCGGCGTAACGTGGGTTCACGGGGAGGTGTTGCCGCCGGCGGTTCATCCCACCACCCGCCACCGCCGACGGCCTGTGATGACTACTGAGGTGGACGAGACGGCCCTGACGCAGGTCACCTGCCAGCGGTGCGGTCGCTCCGGCACCCATCCCGGCCAGTTGCTCGGCTGGACCCGACAGCGGGACCGCCGACGTGGCGAGACCTGGCTCTGCACGACGTGCACCCGGGAGGCCATCTCCAGCATCGAGGCCGGTCTGGACGACCTGTACTGACCGGTCTCGCGCAACACCCGCACGCCACCGACCATTCGGTCACCACTCGTACTGAGGTGATGACCGTCAGGAGGCGCTTGCGTCCCCGGAGACGCTGCCGTACCGGCGGCGTGGACGTCCCGGGGAGACGCTGACGTCGCGGATGCGACGCCTTCCCGGGACGCTGACGTCCCGGAGGCAGCGAGGTCCCGGAGGCAGCGAGGTCCCGGAGGCAGCGAGGTCCCGGAGGCAGCGAGGTCCCGGAGGCGCTGACTCTCCGATCGGCGCGGACCGCTCGTCCGGCTCGGCGGGACGGGCAGCTCAACCGGCGCGGCTCAGTCGGCGAAGCCCGGCAGCCATTCCTCGATGACCGACCGGTACGGCGCCTTGGCGTTGAGCTGGCACAGCACGCCGATGGAGCCGAGCGTCACCCGGTGGATCATCAGGTACGAGGGTGGCAGGTTCAACCTCTTGCCGAGCTGGTAGGCGTCGCTGCGCGGGTTGGCGAGGCGGGTCGCCTCGCTACGCAGCCAGGCGCGGGTGAACCGGAACTCGTCGACCGCGATCGGCTCCAGCACCGGCAGCAGGAAGTCGAGCACCTGCTGCGCGTCGACGTCGATGTTGTCCTTGACGAAGCCTTCTTCCCGAAGCCCGGCCAGGACTCCCTCGGCGTCGCCGTGCAGGGCGAGCCGGGTGAGCCGGCCGATCGGTTCGGGCAGCCCGTCGGGCACCCGGGCGACCGCGCCGAAGTCGATCACGCCGAGCCGGCCGTCGTCGAGGAGCCGGAAGTTTCCCGGATGCGGGTCGGCGTGCAGCAGCCCGGCCCGGGCCGGCGCGGAGAAGTGCAGGGTGGCCATCCGCAGGCCGGCCAGGTCACGCTGCTCCTCGGTGCCGGAGGCGATGACCGTGGCCAGCGGAGTGCCCTCCATCCACGCGGTGACCAGCACCCGGGAGGTGCCAGCCAACACCTTCGGCACGAAGATCTCCTCGTCGTGCGCGAAGGCCTTCGCCATCGCCCGCTGGGTGTCGGCCTCCAGCTGGTAGTCCAGTTCCTCCGCGACCCGGGCGCGCAGCTCCGTCAGCAGCGGCTTGATGTCCAGGCCGGGCTGGAGGATCCGGAACAGTGACGCCAACCGGGACAACTGGTTGAGATCGGAGATCAGCGCCGGGCCGGCGCCCGGGTACTGCACCTTCACCGCCACCGGGGTGCCGTTGTGATACACGGCACGGTGCACCTGTCCGATGCTCGCCGCGGCCGCGGGCTTGTCGTCGAACTCGGCGAACCGCCGCTTCCAGCGGGGTCCGAGTTCCTCGGCCATGACCTTGTGCACGCTGCTCGCCGGCATCGGCGGCGCGGCCTCCTGCAGCTTGGTCAGGGCCGCCCGGTAGGGCCCGGTGAGATGCTCCGGCATGGCCGCCTCGAACACCGAGAGGGCCTGACCGAACTTCATGGCGCCGCCCTTGAGCTGGCCCAGGACGCTGAACAGCTGCTCGGCGGTGCGCTGTTGGATCTCGGCGGAGACCAGGTCGGCGGCGGTGCCGGTGACCCGCTTACCGAAGCCCAGCGCGGCCCGGCCGGCGAACCCCAGCGGCAGGCTGGCCAGCTTCGCGGTGCGCGAGACAGCTCGGCGCGGTATATCGGTCACCTGTGCATTGTCTCCCACGGCAGCCTGTGTCACGAACCCTGTTTCGCGGACTGCGCAGCGGGTTACGGCTCTGCGACCCAGGTCACCGCCTGCGGCGGCGTACGCAGCCGCACCGGGGATGCGGCTGCCAGCTACGCCGCCGGACGATTCCCGGTGGTTCGACCTCCAGGGTCCCGTCCAGGGCCTGTGGCTCGCCGCCGTCGAGTTCGGTGAGTATCTGCCCGGCGACGAGCGCCGCGCCCATCGCGACCAGAACGGACTCGGCCGGCTCGGGCGGCGCGGGCATGGTCGCCAGCTGGGCGGACAGTACCGGCCAGTGGGTGTCCCGGTCCTGCCGGTTCAGCTCGACGCAGTGCAGGCAGGCGCTGTGTCCGGGCCGGACGAGCGGGCCGATGACCACGGTGCCGTCCCGCACCCACACGGTCAGATGTCGAACGGTGCGCAGTACGTGACCGAACAGCGTCGGCGGTACCGGTCGGGGCCGGCCGAGCAGGACGACCAGGTCGGCGTCGGACTCGACGAAGGCCCGGGTGTCGGTGTCGGGCGCGGCCCGCTGGATGGCGTCGCAGACCGCCCGCCGGTAGGGCCGGCGGGCGTCGGTGGGCAGTACGCCGCCGACCGCCGGATCGGTGCCGACCACCGTGCCGTGCGCGACGGGGTGGATC
>JBAUUM010000851.1:0-5007 GCA_049582705.1 Actinocatenispora sp. | reverse complement strand
GCGGTGACCGGCGCGTCGGCGGGTACCGGCAGGCCGCGCAGCCGCGCCCACGCGGCGGCCAGGGACCGTGGTTCGCCCCAGCGTCCGGCCTGTCCGAGCAGCAGCGCCTCGGTCAGGGCGAGGTCGTGGCAGCGGGCCACCCGGACCCCGGACCGATACACGGGTGGGTACAGCTCGGCGGTCTCGGACCAGACCCAGCGACTGCCGGCGGACTCGCGCGCGGTGATCTCCGACGCGAGCGACGGCGCGGTGCGGACCGGACCGACCCGCCGCCCGGTCGCGTCCACCTCGACCAGCAGCGCGCCGGCCGGATCGTCATGCACCACCCACCGCACACCGCGATCCTGCCGCACACCCCCGACATCCCTCGTCCACCGGCCCCGACACGACCGCGAACCCCCGCCCACGAGACCGACGCAGGCCCGCGGGACCCGGCACCGACGCCGGGCAGACGCCACGGGTGGCCGACCAGACTGGTCGGCCACCCGTGCGGTGTGTCTCTCCCGATGCCGGTCGGCACGACCGGCGACGCGGGGTCAGTTCGGCGCGGTACCGAGGGTGACCTCGGCCGACTTCTGCGCCCCGTCGCGGGTGTAGGCGACGGTCACCTTGTCGCCGGGCTTGTGCTCGCTGACCGCGGAGACCAGGGCCTCGGAGTCGGTCACCCGGGCGTTGTCGACCTTGGTGATCACGTCGCCCTTCTTCAGGCCGGCCTTCGCCGCCGGGCCACCGGAGGTGACGTCACCGACCAGCGCGCCCTGCGGCGAACCGCTGGATCCGGCCGAGTCGCTCACCGCGTCGCCGACCTTGACGCCGAGCAGCGCGTGCTTGACCTTCTTGTGATGGATGAGCTGGTCGGCGGTGGTGTTCGCGGTGTTGATCGGGATGGCGAAGCCGATGCCGATGTTGCCGGCCTGGCCGCTGCTGTCGCCGGAGGAGCGGATCGCGCTGTTGATGCCGATGACCTGACCGGCCATGTTGAGTAGCGGGCCACCCGAGTTGCCCGGGTTGATGGCCGCGTCGGTCTGGATCGCGTTCGGAATCGTGATCGACTGACCGGTGCTCTGCTGCTCGTCCTGCTTCTGGCCCTGGCCGAACGGGAACGGGTTCTGCTGCTGCGGCTGCTCCTGTTCGGCGGCCACGCTGTAGCTGCGGTTCAGCGCGCTCACGATGCCCTGGGTGACCGAGCCCTCCAGGCCCAGCGGGCTGCCGATCGCGACCACGCCGTCGCCGACCCGCAGCTTGGCGCTGTTGCCGAGGGTGGCCGGCTTCAGCCCGGACTGCCCCTGGGCCTGCACCACGGCCAGGTCGCCGGACGGGTCGGTGCCCACCACCTTGGCGGGGGTCTGCGTGCCGTCGGAGAACGCCACCGTGATCGAGCCGCCGCCCTCGGCGACGGACGACACGACGTGGTTGTTGGTCAGGATCATGCCGTCGGAACGGATGATCACGCCGGAGCCCTCGTCGCCGGACTGGTTGCCCTCCGGCTGCACCTTCAGCGACACGACGCTGGGCTGCACCTGGTCCACGACGTTGGCCAGCGAACCACCCTTGGCGGACACGGCGTCGGACGCGACCGGGCTGCTCACCAGGTTGCCGTTGTCCAGCGCGTGCACGGTCACGCCGCCAACGACGCCGCCGCCGAGCACCAGCACCACGGCCGCGGCACCCGCCGCCAGCAGGCGGCGGCCCCGGGAACGCTGCGCGGGCGGGTTCGGACCGTACGGCCCGGGCTGCTGCTGCCATCCGCCGGGCATCGGGGTCGTCTGGTACGGCGGCGGGGTCCCGCCACCGGATCCGTACCCGGCGCCCGGCCCGTAGCCCGGCCCCGGGATCTGCTGGGTCTGGTGGCTCGCCCACGCCGCCTGGTCCCCGGGCTGTGTCGACGGCTGCATGGCCTGCGGCTGCGCGGCCGGCGGCTCCTGTGCCCAGGGCTGCTGGTCGGGACTGTGCTGCCCCTCGGCGTGCTGGCCGGTGACGTGCTGGCCGCTCATCGGCTGGGCCGGCTCCGCCCCGGCGGGCGGGGTGTCACCCGACAGGACGGGCTGGCCGGGCTGATCGGCCTGGTCGGCCTGGCCGGGCACCGGCGCGGCGTCGACCCCGGGGGTGCCGGTGGGTTGAGGACCCTCGGGCGTGCTGGACACCGCATCGGCGGCGGGCTGTTCCGGCGTGGCTCCGGCGGTGGTGCCCTGTGGCGGCACCGCGCCGGACGTGTCGGCATCGGGTCCGGCGTGCCGGACCTGGTCCGGGTCAGCCGGGTCCGGCTGACGTTCGGGGTGGAGATTCTCGCGGTCCTCGTCCTTCATATCGACAAGCTTGACGCGGTTCGCTGCGGCCGTCCTGGAGTGTCGCTGGGAATACCCTGGGAGGGATGTCGGTGCCCGGCAGGGTCGCTACCGGCACGAACGACGCGTCGCGCTCACTGCTGCCCACGCTCGAAGTATCCGACCAGATCGGCATCCAGCGGCGGTACCTCGTAGGGCGTGCCACCGTCCCGCAGCGACCGGGTCGCCTGCACGCCGGCCGCCACGCTCATCCGTGCCGCGACGGGCGAGGTGTCCGTCGCGCCGCCCTCCCGCACGAAACGACAGAACTCGGCGGTGATCTTCGGGTCCGCGCCGCCGTGCGTACCACCGGTCGACGGCACCCGGTACGCGATGTCCGCGTCCTCGCGGTACCCGGAACGCCGCGCGTTCCACACCTTCACCAGATCGCCCGGCCCGTCACCGAAGTTCTCCAACCGGCCCGCGTCGCCGATGACCGTGTAGTTGCGCCAGTAGTCCGGGGTGAAGTGGCACTGCTGGTACGCCGCGAGCACGCCGTTGTCCAACCGCAGGTTGACCAGCGATACGTCCTCGATGTCGACCACGTCGTTGAGGTCGCGCTGCGAACGGGGCGGCCAGTTGGTCTCCGGCGACAGCCAGTCGTCGGACTTCGGTGTGCCGGGCGCGCGGCGCGGCAGGTCGCCGTACACCTTCAGGTCACCGAACGCGGAGACGCGGGTCGTGTAACCGCCGGCTATCCAGTGCAGTACGTCGATGTCGTGCGCGGCCTTCTGCAGCAGCATCCCGGTGGTGTTGCGCCGGTCCGCGTGCCAGTCCTTGAAGTAGAAGTCGCCGCCGTGGCCGACGAAGTGGCGCACCCAGACCGACTGCGGCGTACCGATGTCGCCCCGCGCGACGATGTCCCGCATCAGCCGTACGACACCCATGTGCCGCATGTTGTGCCCCACGTAGAGCTTCGTACCGGTCTGCCGTGCCGTGGTCAGGATCGTGTCGCACTGCTCGATCGTGATGCCCAGTGGCTTCTCCACGTACACCGGCTTTCCGGCGCGCAGCACGTCCAGCGCGAGGGCCTCGTGCGTGTGGTCCGGGGTGTTCACGATGACGGCGTCCACATCGGACGATTCGAGCAGTACGCGGTGGTCGGCGGTCACCAGGCCGGCGTCGAACGTGGCGGCCTCCCGTTCCCGTACCGCCTCGTCGAGGTCGCACACGGCGACCACCCGGGAGCCGGCGCCGGGTCGGTGCGCGGCCACCGCCAGGCTGCGCCGGAGACCGAACCCGATGACACCCAGCCGTACGTCGTCCACGGCTCTTTCCTTCCGTCGGTCCGCCCGGCCGGCCCACCAGGTCACATGGCTCGCCCGCGATAGTGCCGGCCATCCGCCCGGAACGCCAGGGTGCGTCCCAGCCGGTGACACCGGCCGTCACGCGCCGGCCCGCCCGATCGCCCGCGTCCGCGCCGCCTGCGCACGCGGGGGTTCCCGCCCCGCCGGCGTCTCCGCCGCCGGCGCGCCCTGGAGGCCGGGCCGGCCGGGCGCAGGGCGGCCGGCGCTCACCCGTAGATCGGCCGGGAATCAGCCCCGACGGAGGTCGGAACGTTCCCGGGCGTCGTCGCGTCGGGCAGCGGGAGTGTTCCCGTCCGGGCCCTCCGGACCCTCCGGTCCGGGGCCCTGGGGCGGTGGCCCGGGTCGGGTGGACCCGTTCGTGCCGGAGTGCCCCCCGGCACCGGTTGGGCCGACACCCGCGTCGGACGGCCGGACCGGACCGACCAGCCCGTCGGCGGAGTCGCCCGGTCGCGGGCCGGGCAGCGGAGCGGTGGGCGGCGAGTCGTCGCCGCGGCCGTTCGACCCGGCCGGCTCGCCGAGGAGTCCGTCCGCGGTCGTCCCGGCATGGTCGCCCGCGTCGTCGTGCCCCGGGTACAGGTTCGCCGTCGGGTCCTCGTCGCCGCCCGGTTGCCCGGCGCTGCCGTCGTCGGCCTCGTCGCCGCTTGGGGCGAGCGGCAGCCGCACCCGGAACGTGGCGCCCTCCCCCGGTTCGCTCTCCACCTCGACCGTCCCGCTGTGCGCGTTCACCAGCGAGGCCACGATCGCCAGACCGAGCCCGGTGCCGCCGGCCTCCCGCGACCGCGCCTTGTCCACCCGGTAGAACCGCTCGAAGACCCGGTCCCGCTGCTCCGGGGTGAGCCCCGGCCCCTTGTCGGCCACCTCGACCACCGCGGAGCCCCGGTCGGTACGGACCCGGATCTCGATCGGGGTACCGGCCGGCGTGTGCGCCATCGCGTTGTCCATCAGGTTGCGGATGACCTGACGCAGCCGTGGTTCGTCGCCGAGGACCACGGGCGGCCCGTCGTCGGGTGAGCCGGGGCCGATCCGCAGCGCGATGTCCCGGTCGGCGTCCACCGCACGCGCGGCCTGGACCGCGTCGGCGCCGATGGCGAGCAGGTCGACCGGCTCGTGCGCCACCGGGCGCTGCTGGTCGAGCCGGGCCAGCATGAGCAGGTCCTCGACCAGCAGTCCCATCCGGGAGGCCTCGGCCTCGATCCGGCGCATCAGCCGCTCGGCCTCCTGCGGGGAGGCGTCGGAGCGCTGCCGGTACAGCTCGGCGAAGCCCCGGATCGTGGTCAGCGGGGTGCGCAGCTCGTGGCTCGCGTCGGCGACGAAGCGTCGCATCCGGCCCTCCGAGCGGTGCGCAGCGTCGGCCGACTGGCGGGCCGCGTCGGCGG
>JBAUUM010000850.1:0-2249 GCA_049582705.1 Actinocatenispora sp. | reverse complement strand
CTGGGCGTCGCACGTTGTGCCGGGAGTGCCAGGCGTCGGGTCGGAAGTTCGGCTCGTGTCCGGACTCAGCGTCATCACCACTTGACGGTCTCATGCCGACTCCACAATCACCTCCGGTGAAACCCGGGAAGTGCCTGTGAGTCAGGTCCCTTGTCTTCGAGCAGGTCTGTGTTCAGGCAGTTCGATGTTTGAGGCAGGTCTGTGTTCAGGCAGTTCGGTCTTGAGGCAGGCAGTTCTGTCGTGCGGCAGGTCCGCGTTGAGGCAGGTCGGTAACCGCGCGAGCGGCGGCCGGGAGCACGGGCCGCACGCATCCCGGTGCCCGACGGGCGCGGCCAGGATAGCGGCGGTGACCGACAGAACCGGCGGCCGACGATTGAACACCGGCCGTCGGCGCGCTAACGTCACGGGAGGAACAAGTACATCGACAGGGGAGCGCACGACGCTGAGAGTGTGGCACGGGACAGCCCGGGCCGCAGACCCTCGAACCTGATCTGGGTAATGCCAGCGCAGGGAGTTCGGTTGATCTCTGGCAGTTCGGTGTCCCGGTGCTGTGCCGACCGGGACACCGCCGTGTCGGGTATCCGACGTGGGTGGCTCCTCCTGGTTTTCGTCCGAGAACTGGGAGGTACGGGAAACATGGCAGATGCACGCGTGATGCGGTGGCGCACCATCGACATCGTGGTGGCGTCCGTGATCGGCGTCGCGTTCGGCGTGGTGTTCTGGGTGTGGGACCTGGTGTGGAAGGGTTTCGGCACCGCGTTCGACGTCTTCAAGCCGGCCGGTGGGCTCATCATCGGCGTCTGGATGCTGGCGGCCGTGGTCGGCGGCCTCGTGATCCGCAAACCCGGCGCGGCCGTCTACACCGAGTTCATCGCCGCGCTGGTCTCCACGCTGATCGGCAACCAGTGGGGAATGTCCACGGTGCTGGAGGGCATCATCGAGGCGCTCGGCGGCGAACTCGCGTTCCTCCTGTTCGCGTACCGCAGCTTCCGGCTGCCCACGGCGCTGCTGTCCGGCGCGCTGGCCGCCGTGTTCGCCACGGTGTTCGAGTGGTTCGCGTGGTACCCGGTCTGGTCGTGGGGCTGGAAGTTCTCGTACACCGCCATCGGCGCGGTCAGCGGGCTGGTCATCGCCGGTCTCGGTGGGTACGCGCTGGTCGGCTCGATGGCCCGGACCGGTGTGCTGGACCGTTTCGGCGCCGGCCGGGAACGCGTCACGGTCTAGTGTCCACAGTCGACATACGCGGGTTCTCGTGGCGGCACGCCGGGCGGTCCGCCTGGGCGGTACGGGGCGTGGACCTGCGGATCGAACACGGCGAGCGGGTGCTGCTGCTGGGGCCGTCCGGCGCCGGCAAGTCCACCCTGCTGGCCGGGCTGGCCGGCCTGCTGCCCGCGGACACGGGCGAGCAGGCCGGCGAGATCCTCGTCGACGGGCGGCCACCGGACCACGGCGAGGCGGGTCGGCACGGCGCAGCGGGTCGGCACGATGCGACGGGCCGGTACGGCGCGACGCGGCTCCGGCGGCCCGGCATCCTGTTCCAGGACCCGCAGACGCAGCTGGTGATGGCCCGCTGCGGAGACGACGTGGCGTTCGGGCTGGAGAACCTCGGCACGCCGGCCGACCGGATCTGGCCGCGGGTGGACGAGGTGCTGGACATGGTCGGGTTCCGGCACCCGAGAGACCGGGACACCGGCGCGCTGTCCGGCGGCGAGCAGCAACGACTCGCGCTGGCCGGGGTACTGGCACCCGCGCCCGGTCTCCTGCTGCTCGACGAGCCCACCGCCAACCTCGACCCGGCCGGCGCGGCCGCGGTCCGGGAATCGCTCGGCCGGGTACTGGCCGACCGCGACACGACGATGATCCTGGTGGAGCACCGGGTGTCGGACGCACTCCCGCTGGTCGACCGGGTCGTGGTACTGGCGCCGGGCGGCGGGGTCAGCGCGGACGGCACCCCCGACGAGGTGTTCGGCCGGCACGCGGACTCCCTTGCCGCACAAGGTGTCTGGCTGCCCGGCGCGGCGCCGGTCCGGAGCCTGCGCGGGCACCGTACGGCCGGTGCGCCACTGGTCACCGCGGCGCACCTCGGCTACCGGCACCCGGGCGCGCCGGCCCCCGCGTTGTCCGATGTGGACCTGACGGTACGGACCGGCGAGGTGGTGGCCGTGCTCGGGCACAACGGGTCCGGCAAGTCGACCCTGGCCCTGCTGCTCGGCGGCCTGCTCGCCCCCGGCAGCGGCACGGTCAGCGCG
>JBAUUM010000849.1:0-6054 GCA_049582705.1 Actinocatenispora sp. | reverse complement strand
GCGTCGGGGTTGACGGTGGCCGGCGCCCGGGTCCGCCTGGATCAGCCGAAGTCGACGTCGGAGCACTGGTAGAACGCGTTGCCGGTGTCCGCGATGACCCAGACGGCCAGGATCATCGCCCGGCCCGACCGTCCCGCCGGCAGGGTGCCGGTGTGCGTGACGTCGGCGCCCGGCCGCTGCCCGCCGTACGGCACGGACAGGAACGGCTGGGTGTCCAGCGTGCTCCTGGTCAGTGGGCTGCCCGGGTCGTAGGAGGCGTTGCTGACGTAGTAGTCGAACGACGTGGTGGAGTGCTGTGCGGTCAGGTGCCAGGTGAACTGGTACTGCTGGCCCGAGGTGAGGTGGGTGACCGGCCAGCTGCCGCCGCGTGGGTCGTCGAGTTGCGCGAAGCGGCTGTTGCCGCCGGCGCAGATCGTGCCGTCGGCCGGTCCCTGGGCGGGGAAGCCCTTCGGACCCTCGACGCTCTGCGGCTCGTACTGGATGTCTCCGCACCCGGTGACCGCGCCCTGGGCGCAGAACTCCGCGCGGCTGGTGGGGCTGGTGGTGTATCCGTGTGAGAAGGACGGGGTGGACGGCAGCAGGCTCAGGCCGGCCGCCGCCACACCCGTCGCGGCGAGTGCGACGATCCTTCCGATCCGTCTGGTGAGCATGGGGACCCTCCTCCGACAGAAAACCCTTTAGTAAAGGTTCTTAATCGTAGGCCGGTCCGCCGCAAAAGGTCCATACCGCGTTTTGCGGATCATGCACACCAGACCGAACGAAACGGGTGACCGTCGGTCTCAGAAGGCGCAGGCGACGATCAGCTCGGTCGCCCCCTGCGGATGGAACTCCAGCTTCTCGATCCGGCCCGCGGCGGCGAGGTCGTCGGCCAACAGCCGCAACGACTCCACCTCCCCGGTCGGCGCGAGCACCTCCGCCAGCGGAATCTCGGCCCGCATCGACAGCTTCCGGTCCGACTTCGCCCTCCGGATCTGCCGCAGCGCGTCGGCGAGCACGTCGAGCCGCACCCCGTTGGGCTCCCGGCCGGCGATCGTGGTCAGCTCGTGGGCCGTCGGCCACGGCGCGCGGTGCACCGAACCGTACCGCCACCACGACCACACCTCGTCGGTCACGAACGGCAGGAACGGCGCGAACAGCCGCAGCTGGACCGACAGCGCCCAGCCCAGCGTGGCCCGCGCCGAACGGGCCAGTCGGTCGCCGCGTTCGCCGTACGCGCGGGACTTCACCAGCTCCAGATAGTCGTCGCAGAACGTCCAGAAGTACCGCTCCGCCACCTCCAGCGCGCCGGTGTGGTCGAAGTTCTGGAACGCCTCCGTCGCCCGGGCGACCACAGTGGACAGTTCGGTCAGCATGGCCCGGTCCACCGGCTCGGTGATCTCCGCGTCCAACGCCTCCGCCGAACCCAGGTTCAGCACGAACCGGCTCGCGTTGAGCAGCTTCGTGGCCAGCCGCCGACCCACCCGCATCAGGTTCTCGTCGAAGGTGAAGTCCGCGCCGGGCCGGCCGCACGCCGCCCAGTACCGCACCGCGTCCGGACCGTACCGGTCCAGCAGCTCGGCCGGGGTGGTCACGTTGCCCTTGGACTTGGACATCTTCTTGCGATCCGGGTCCAGGATCCAGCCCGAGATCACCGCGGTACGCCACGGCAGCACGCCGGACTCCAGGTGGCTGCGCACCGTCGTGGCGAACAGCCAGGTACGGATGATCTCGTGCGCCTGCGGCCGCAGGTCCATCGGGAACACCCGGGAGAACAGGTCCGGGTCGGTCTCCCAACCCCCGGCGATCTGCGGGGTCAGCGAACTCGTCGCCCACGTGTCCATCACGTCCGGGTCGGCCACGAAGCCGCCCGGCCGGCCGCGCTGCTCCTCCGCGTACCCCGACGGGGCCTGGCTCTGCGGATCCAGCGGCAGGTCCGCCTCGGCCGGCACGATCGGCGCGTCGTGGTCCGGCGTCCCGTCCGCGCGCACCGGGTACCACACCGGGATCGGCACGCCGAAGAACCGCTGCCGACTGATCAGCCAGTCACCGGTCAGGCCCGTCACCCAGTGCTCGTACCGGGTCCGCATGTGCTCCGGGACCCAGCGCAGCTCCCGACCGCGGTCCAGGAGCTTCCCGCGCAGCGGCAGGTCCCGCCCGCCGTTGCGCAGGTACCACTGGCGGGCCGTGACGATCTCCAACGGCTGCTCGCCGTACTCGTAGAACTTGACCGGGTGGTTGATCGCGGTGGGCTCGCCGATCAGGTCGCCCGACTCCCGCAGCAGCTTCACGATCCGGCGCCGGGCGGCGTTCACGGTCAGCCCCGCCAGCTGGGCGTACTGGAAGCCGGCCGCCGGCGAGTCCAGTCCGGGAGGCACGTCGTGCAGCAGCCGCCCGTTGCGACCGATCACCGGTCGGATCGGCAGCGCCAGGTCCCGCCACCAGATCACGTCGGTCAGGTCGCCGAACGTGCAGATCATGGCGAGCCCGGTGCCCTTGGCCGGGTCCGCCAGCCGGTGCGGGTGCACCGGGACCTCCACGTCGAACAGCGGCGTGCGCACCGTCGTGCCGTGCAGCTCCCGGTACCGCTCGTCGTCGGGGTGGCACACCAGCGCCACGCACGCGGGCAGCAGCTCGGGCCGGGTCGTCTCGATGTACACCGGCTCGCCCCGCGCCGGGGCGTCGTCCTCGTCCTCGTCGGTCGGGCCCGCGTCCGGCTCGGCCGGGCGGTAGAACGCCAGCCGGTGGTACGCGCCCGGCTTCTCCCGGTCCTCCAGCTCGGCCTGCGCCACCGCGGTGCCGAACGTGACGTCCCACAGCGACGGGGCCTCCGCCTGGTACGCCTCGCCTCGCGCCAGGTTGCGCAGGAAGGCGCGCTGGCTCGCCAGCTGGGCGCGCCGGGAGATCGTCGTGTACTGCTGCGACCAGTCCACCGACAGGCCCAGCCGACGCCACACGTCCTCGTACACCAGCTCGTCGTCGGCGGTGAGCCGCTCGCACAGCTCCACGAAGTTACGCCGGGACACCGGTTGGGCCTGCTCCACCGGCTGGCTCGGCGGCCGGAAGTCCGCGAAGTACGGCAGGGTCGGGTCGCACCGCACGCCGAAGTAGTTCTGCACCCGCCGTTCGGTGGGCAGTCCGTTGTCGTCCCAGCCGACCGGGTAGAAGACCTCCTTGCCGCGCATCCGCTGGAAACGGGCCACGGTGTCGGTGTGCGTGTACGAGAAGACGTGTCCGATGTGCACGGAGCCGGATACGGTCAGCGGAGGGGTGTCGATGGCGAATACCTCGGACCGGGTCTTGCCCCGGTCGAAGGTATAGGTCCCCTCTTCGGCCCAGCGTCGCGTCCACTTCAGGCCGAGATCGTCCAGACTCGGCTTGTCGGGGATGCGAGCGCTGCCGCGCTGCGTATCGGTCATGGTCAGATGCTAGGGACCCGACCGGCGTCGGGCGACCGGTTTCGGCGGCCCCGCTCCCGGCCTCCGCGCGCGCCGCCGGGGATCGCGCGGAACAGGTCGGGCGGCCGGGGGCGCGCCGATACGATCGGGACGTGACCGGTACGGAGCGGGCGGGCTCCGGCGAGGCGGAATCCGGTGCGGCGCGCCGGGACGCCGACGCGACGTTCCGCACCACCGCCGTCGCCTCGGTCGGCGGCTCCCTGGTGGTCTGGTGGCCGGCGTTCACGATCGGCGCGTACGGCCAGGTGTTCTTTCCGCAGATCCTGGCCCTGTGGGCGGTGTCCACGGCCGTACTGCTCTGCGCGCTGATCCTGCGGCCGCCGGGCGCCGGCCTGCGTACCCGCTGGATCGCGCTGACGCTGCCGTCGGTGTGGATCGTGCTGAGCATCCTGACGCCGCCCGGCGGCGAGGGCGTGCAGGGACTGGTGGTGAACATCGTCTCGGCGGTGCTCACCCTGGTCGGCACGCCGTTCCTGGCCTGGCTGCTGCTGCGGATCGTGATCGTCGGGTACGTGGAACTGTCCCGCCGGCAACGCCTCACCGCGGTCCTCATCACGGTGATCATCGCGGTGATCTCCCTGGTGCTCGGCGAGATCCACCACCTGTACCTCACCTGCGCCGACTTCACCATCAGCGGCAACGACACCCCGCGCGGCTGCTCCCCGCGTTGACCGCCGGTGTCCGCGCGAGACGGCGACGGTGTCGCGGGTTTGTGGGTTGATCTGGGGTTGGCGTCGATCGAAGAGGTCGAGGCGAAGCTGGCGGCCGGCGGGCAGGCGGCGCAGCAGACCCGGGCCGGCTACCGGGCGGCGCTCGACGGTTCCGCGGCGCGCCGACCGGTCATGAGCGGAACTCCTTGACCGCGGCGGCGATCAGGTCCCGGGAGCGGTCCTGGTCCAGGGACCGGTCCGTCGCGTCGGCGAACAACGTCTGGTAGCGCGCCAGTTCGGCGGGCTTCTCCACGTACGCCCCGCTGGTCGGAGTCTGCACGTACGCGACGTCGTCCTCGTCGTCCCCGGGGAAGCCGAGCAGCGCGTACGGGCAGGACATGCCCGCGTGCACGCCGGCCGCGAAGGGGAGTACGCGGATGGTCGCCGACCGGACCTCGACGGCGTCGAGCAGGTGCTGCAACTGGTCCGCCATGACCGTCGGACCGCCGACCGGGCGCCGGATGACCGCCTCGTTGACGACGACCTCGAGGTGCGGTGGGTCCTCGCGGGTCAGCAACGTCTGCCGTTCGGTCCGGACCCGCGTCGCCGCGTCGACGTCCGTGCCGGTGTCCGCGGCCAGGGCAACCTCGCGGGCGTACTCCGGGGTCTGCAACAGGTCGGGCACGAGCTCGCTGCAGTAGTGCCGGAGCCGGGACGCGGTTGCTTCGAGGCTCACGTACAGCGTGAACCACTCGGGGATCGCGTCACTGTGGGAGTGCCACCAGCCCCGGCGCTTCGACTCGTCGGCGAGCGCGATGAGGGTGTCGGCCAGCGCGTCGGCCGCACCGTAGAGCTGGCACATCGCCATCACGTCGGTCCGGCTGGTGGGGACCTCACCCTTCTCGATGCGGAACAGCTTGGAGCGGGACCAGCCGAACCCGCTCGTCACCTGTTCGATCTTGAGGTCAGCCGCGGTACGCAGTTTGCGCAGCTCACGACCGAGCTGGCGGCGGGGGACCGTCGAGCCTGGTGCCACGTCTTCCTCCGGAGTCTCGACGGGCCACGGCAAGTGTCGCCGTGGCACCGGGAGTTGACAGGAACACCGATTCTCGTCGTTAAGCGACACGTCGTCAAGAACCAGTCCGCACGACACACGCATGACGACACGTTGCATGACGGCCCAGAGCCGTGTGTAATGACCATGGGCGTGACGGACGTGGCTCAAGGGGCGGACGGACCGTGACGGCCGACAGGAGAGAAAGAAAGAGGGGACGCGGCGGGCCTCGAAACCAGCGCCGCGTCCCCGCCTCACTCAACCTCGGGAGGTAATCGTGAGGCTGCTTCATCGTATCCGTGAATGTCGCCGGGTGTTAGACACGCGTCTACGTCTCTTTCGGGCCGACGCGCCGGTCGACCCGTACGCGGGGGCGCTCGGACTGGCGCGACGGCGGCACCGCCTGGTCATGCGCTGCAACACCGGCTACTGCCCGCCCGAGCACTTCGTGCCCGACGGGGAGAGCGACCTGGCGTCCGCGGGCGCCCACCGGGAGCCCGGGCGGCGGGCGTGACCGGCCCGTCGGAACCGGACGGATCTCCCGCGCCGGACGGATATCCCGCGCCGGACGGTTCGGCTGCGCTGGACGGACCTTCCGCGCTGGACGGATCGGCTGCGCCGGGCGGGTTGGCGGAACCGGACGCCTCGGCGGAACCGGGCGGGCCACGCCCGCCGGGGCCCGTACCGGACGGGGTCACCGACCGGATGCTGTGGCTCGCCGCGCAGGGAGTACTGCAGCGGCACTGGCCGCGCACGGGTCCGATCGCGTTCCCGGCAACGGCACGGGGCTGCGCCCAGTGCAACCGTCCGTGGCCGTGCCAGCCGTACCAGCTCGCCCGCGAGGCCGAACGGCTCGCGGGGCTGCCCCGCCCGGCGGCGCCGGACGACGGGACGCCACCGGACGACGGGCCGTCTC
>JBAUUM010000848.1:0-5153 GCA_049582705.1 Actinocatenispora sp. | reverse complement strand
GTCCGGCGGCCCGACCCGGCGCTGCGGCGTCGGCTGCTGCCGCCGGTACCGACCGACGGGCCGGCGTCCTGGCTGGCCACCGCGGCGGTGGCGATGATCGCCGCGGTACTGCGGCTCGTCGGCCTGGCCGAGCCGAACAAGAAAATCTTCGACGAGATCTACTACGCGACCGACGCGCACCACCTGATGCAGCACGGCGTCGAATGGGACGAGAAGGCCAACTCCGGGTCGTTCATCGCCCATCCCCCGCTCGGCAAGTGGATCATCGGGCTCGGCGAGCAGCTGTTCGGGTACAACACGGTCGGCTGGCGGATCATGCCGGTACTCGCCGGCGTGGTTTCGGTGGTGATCCTGATCCGGCTCGCCCGGCGGATGTTCGGCTCCACCGTGCTGGGCTGCGTCGCGGGCCTGCTGATGACCCTGGACGGGATGGCGTTCGTGTCCAGCCGGGTCGCGCTGCTGGACATCTTCCTGATGATGTTCACCCTCGCCTCGTTCGCCTGCCTGGTGATGGACCGGGAGGCGACCCGGCGGCGCTGGCTCGCGTTCATCGACGACGGCGGCGACACCTGGACCGGGCGCCCGAAGCACGGCGTGCCGTGGTGGCGGCTGGCGGCCGCGGCGCTGATCGGCTGCGCCATGGCGGTCAAGTGGAGCGCGGCCTGGTACATCGTGCTGTTCGTGATCCTCGTGGTGGTGTGGGAGGCGCACGCCCGCAAGGCCGCCGGGGTACGCCGCCCGTGGCGGGACGCGCTGCTGGACGAGCTGGGCTGGCTCGCCGCGACCCTCGGCGTGATCGTGGTGGTGTACCTGGCGAGCTGGAGCGGCTGGTTCGCCAACGACCACAGCTGGGACCGGCACTGGCTGTCCCAGCACAACGACCCCGAGCCGCCGGTGGTCGGCGCGGTGTACAACCTGGTGCGCTACCACCTGGACATCCTGAACTTCCACATCGGCCTGTCGGTCAAGCACGGGTACCAGTCCTGGCCGCTGCAGTGGCTGACGCTGGGCCGGCCCGTCGCGTACGACTGGTCCGACGCGCAGCTGTGCGGGTCGGGGCAGTGCGCCGCCGAGGTGATCCTGCTCGGCACGCCGCTGCTGTGGTGGACGTTCGTCCCGGCGATGGCCGCCACGCTGTACTGGTCGATCGCCCGACGGGACTGGCGGGGTTGGGCACTGCTGGCCGGCGCGGCGGCGGGCATCGTGCCGTGGCTGTACTACCAGGTCTCGGACCACCGCACGATGTTCTACTTCTACGCGCTGCCCTCGGAACCGTTCCTCGTACTGATCGTGACGCTGGTACTCGGGATGATCATCGGCGGTCCGGCGCGGTCCCGGGACCGGCGACTCGTCGGCGGTCTCATCGCCGGCGCGTACGTGGCGCTCGTCGCGCTGTGTTTCTTGTACTTCTACCCGCTGTACGTGGGCGAGAGCATTCCCTACCAGGACTGGCATGCCCGCATGTGGCTCGGGGCGAAGTGGATCTGAACGGGCGAAGGTCAACCCCGTGCGTTCCATCACCCATGACTAGATTGGTGCAGACGACGCCCCGCGCCCCCGGCGGCTCACCGTTCGCGGATGAGCCACTTTCGCGCGATGCGTACAGTCGTTAAATTCACAGCAAAGCGGCGTCCGCTCCGGTGGCACGGCAGCAGGCCGACACCGCCGGGCCGGTCGGATGCCGCCGAAGGGGGTGTGCCGTGCCGGATTCTGATGAGGTACCGAGTCAGCTCATGCCACTCCGCGCTGAGCTCGTCGTCATCAGGGCGCAGCTCGCCGCGCTCGGCCATGTGCCCGAGCGACTCGCCCAGTTACAGACCTCGGTCGCCCGCGAGCAGGAGCGTGCCGCGTTCCGTGAGGAGATCATCGACCGGCTGCACAACGAGAACCAGCAGCTGCGCCGCAGCGAGCTGGAGGCGACGCTGGAGCCGGTGCGGGCCGGGCTGTACCGGCTCTACGACTACGCGCGGCGCGAGGCGGACCGGTGGGCGTTGGCCGGGCGGGAGAACCCGAACGCCAGTCAGCAGTCCGACGCGTCCCTGTACTCGATGTTCTCGGGTCAGGTCGGCGCGCTGTTCGCCGCGTTCGCCGAGGAGGCCGTCGAGGTGCTCGCCCGCACCGGCGTCGAGCCCTTCGAGGTTGCAAAAGGTGAACGCTACGACATGAGTCTGCACAGGCCCGTGGACACGGTGCCGGTCGATGATCCAGAGTGGGACGGTCTCGTCGTCGAAACGATTTCGAGCGGTTTCGTGCGAGGTGAGCAGATAGCCCGGCGAGCGGACGTCGTGGTGGCACAACTGACGGAGCGCTGAGTCCGGGGGTCGGCGCGCTCCTTCGACTGAGGAGAGAACGAACAGCGTGGCTGTTTTCGGGATTGACCTGGGCACGACCTACTCCAGCGTCGCGTACCTCGACGCCACGGGTCGACCGAGCGTGGTGCCCAGCCGGGAGGGTGGCGACTCGACCCCGTCGGCCGTCTACTTCTCCACCGCCGACAGCGTGGTGGTCGGTACCAAGGCCAAGGACACCGCGGTCCTCGAACCGGACCTCGTGGTCGACCTGATCAAGCGGGAACTCGGTCGGCACCTGACCCTGACCATGCACGGTCAGCAGTTCACCGCGGAGGAGGTCTCGGCGCTGATCCTGCGGCGGCTCGTCGCGGACGCGGTGCAGGCGACCGGCGAGCAGGTCACCGAGGCGGTGATCACCGTGCCGGCGTACTTCGGGGTGGCCGAACGCGCCGCGACCCAGCGGGCCGGGGAACTGGCCGGGCTGCGGGTCATCGACGTGCTGTCCGAGCCGGTCGCCGCGGCCCTGAGCTACCGGGTGGCGGACACCGGCGGCGACCGCGCCATCCTCGTCTACGACCTGGGCGGCGGCACGTTCGACACGACCGTGGTGACCGTGTCGGCGCGCGGCCTGCACGAGGTCAGCACCGGCGGCGACACCGAACTCGGCGGCGTCGACTTCGACGAGCGGTTGGCCGAGTACGTCATCGACGCGTTCCGCGCCGAGCACCCGGACGTCTCGCACCCGTTCGACAGTCCCGCCACCGTGCAGGACATCCGCGCCCGGGTGGAGGAGGCGAAGCGCCGACTGTCCGATCAGGACGAACACACCATCCGGGTGATGCACGACGGCCGGGTGACCACGGTGCCGGTCACCCGGAGCCGGTTCGAGCAGCTCACCGCCGACCTGCTGGACCGCACCATCGAACTGACCAGATCGGTACTGCGGGCCGCCGCCGAGCGCGGTGTGCCCCGGGTCGACGAGGTCCTGCTGGTCGGTGGATCGTCCCGGATGCCGGCGGTGGCTGCGCGGGTCAGCGCCGAGTTCGGGCAGGAGCCGCGGCTGCACGACCCCGACCTGGCCGTCGCCCGCGGTGCCGCCTGGTACGCGTTCGAGGAGACCTACCGGCGGCTGGCCGCCTCCGGCGAGGTCCGCGAGGCGAACAGGATGGCCAGCCAGTCCGGCCTGTCGGCGGAGGCCGAGGAACGCATGGCGACCCGCCGGGTCGGCCGGGTCTGCGCCCGCGGCTACGCGCTCGGCGCCCGCCCCGGCAGCCGGCTCCCGCAGACGCAGCCGGCCGCACAGCTGGTCGCGGCGAACACGGCGCTGCCCGTGTCGGCCGCCCATCCGCTGGCCAGTACCACGGACAACGCGACCCAGCTCGACTTCAGCCTGCTGGAGGAGACCGGGCGGGCGGGACGCACCGAGTCGGCGCACGCCCCGGCGGGATACCGGGTGATCGGCGCCGGCGCGATCCGGTTGCCTCCGGAGGCACCGGCCGACTGGACCGCCACGCTCACCCTGGAACTGTCCGGCAGCGGCGTACCCACCCTGACCGCCACCGGCCCGGACCAGGCACCGGTCGAGCTGGCCCTGAACCTGATCGGCCAGGGCGTCGGCCCGGTCGCCCGGGCGCGGGAACGGCTCGCGGCCATCCGGGTGGGCTGAGGTCGTCGGCCGCCGGTCCCGCCGGGTCTGGGCGGCCACGGCCCCGGGATCAGGGCCGACCGGTGCCCGCCGCGCGCGCGTCGACGCCAGGGAACGCGGGCGACGTCGGGAACCCGGGCGGTACTGGGCGCCCGGGAAGGCGCGGACGGGTCAGAGTGCGTTGAGTCCGGTCAGCACGTCGCGGAGCATCCGGCCGCCCGACGGCTTGGGCCGCTGCGGTTCCCGTACCCGGACCATGCCCCCGTCGAGCAGGTCGCTGAGCAGGACCCGCAGTACCCCCAGCGGGAGGTCCAGGTGCGCGGCGATCTCGACGACGGACAGCGGCCGGAGGCACGCGGTCAGCACGGCGCGGTGCTCGGGCGGCAGGTTGCCACCGGTGGACCCCGAGGCGACGGCCTCCACGTAGGCGATCAGGTCGAGGCTGTCGTGACTCGGCCTGGTCCGACCGCCGGTCACCGTGTACAGGCGCACCGTCGGACCGCTGGCCTCGTCCTGTTCGACGTCAGGTGGAGCACCCATTCCTCCGGGTCACCGCATCCCGAGGTGTGTCGGGTTCGAGCGCTCCAGGGCGGACAGGTGCGTGCCGAGCCGACCGACGAGCATCGCCATCTCGTAGGCGATCAGGCCGATGTCGGCGTCCGCACCGCTCAGCACCGCGAGGCAGGCCCCCCGCCCGGCCGCGGTGACCAGCAGGAACGCCGACTCCATCTCGATGATGGTCTGCCGGATCGCCCCGCCCTTGAACCGGTTCCCGACGCCGCGGGCCAGGCTCTGGAAGCTCGACGCGACGGCGGACAGATGCTCGGCGTCCTCACGGCTGAGCGTGCGGGAGGCAGCCATCATCAGGCCGTCGGCGGAGAGTACGACCGCCTGGTTCGCCTTCGGCACCCGGTCGATCAGGTCGTTGAGCAGCCAGTTCAGGTCGACTTCGTGCGTGGCTTGAGACATCTAGAGATTCCCTTTCCGCCCACTGTCTGGTGCCGGATCGACCGGTTCTCCGGCGTCGGCACGGCCTTGGATGGAGCCCTGCTGAACTGCGGTGGCCACGGCGCGGGTCTGCTCCGGAGGACGTGCCGCGGCCACGGTCGACGCACGGTCGACCTCCGTCGGGTGGCTGTTCCGCCAGCCGGGGACCAGGCTCGCCTGCCGGACCCGGTGCGGCAGCCCGGTGACCGGCCGGTCGCGGTCGCCGTTCC
>JBAUUM010000847.1:0-1707 GCA_049582705.1 Actinocatenispora sp. | reverse complement strand
CGGCGATGAAGGCGGGGCCGCGGACCCCGGCCATCGCCGCCGGCAGCGCGACCCGAGCCCCGGTGGTCATGGACACCGCGTGCAGCACCGTCAGCGCGTCGGGCGCCGGAGACTCCGGCCAGGCCAGGTCGTCGCCGAGCAGGAACGGCGCGCCGGGGTGCCCGGTACGCACCACGTGGTCGGTGCCGTCGGCGAGGTCGTAGCGGTGCAGCCGGGTGCCGCCGCCCCGGACGGCCTCGGTCCACGCGGCGTGCCCGGCGGCCACCACGGGGTACAGCATCGGCCCCGGGACCGGCCGTCCCTGCTCGTCGGTGGCGTTGGTGGCCAGCGTCCGGGGCGGCGCGGAGGAGCGGGAGTCCCAGGCGTAGAGGGTCCAGTCGGACAGGTCGGCCGGGTCGTGGCTGACGGAGAACACCAGGTGGCGCCCGTCGTACCCGGCGCCGAGGAGCTGGTCGGTCCCGGCCCGGGCCAGCCGGAGCACGCTGCGCCGGTGACCGTCGCGGACGAACAGTACGGTGCGTCCCCCGGCGGTCCGGGCGTCGACCACCACGGTCCGGCCGTCCCGGCCCACGGCGTGCACGGTGAGCGTCTCGCCGGCCCGCTGGTCCAGGCTGCCGCCGGCCAGGTGCGTCTGCCAGGACTCGGGCAGCCCGACCCGGCAGAAGTCCGTGGCGGGTACGGCGGGCCGGGTGGCCGGCCGGCGCTGCGGCGACGGTACCGCCCCGGACGGGTATGTCGCGGGCCGGTCGCCGAGGTGGTCGGAGGACGTACAGGCGACGAGGCCGGCGGTCGCGACGAGCCCGACCGCGGTGGCCAGGCCGGCCACGATCCGGGCCGGTCTCGCCGTGCGCCGTGGGCTACCAGACGTAACCACGGCCGCCGTTGATGACGGTCAGGGTGTCCGACGAGATGGTGGAGTACGCCGGGACGCCCGACGCCCAGGAGACGCTGCCCGCGCCGTGCACCGAGTCCTGGTACTGGGTGTTGGCGCCGGAATCGGTGTACCCGCGCACGGTGAAGAAGTGGAAGACCTCCTGGTTGCCGGGGTGGCCGACCAGGTGCGGCCCACCGGGCACCTCCCACGCGTTGCCCACGAGGTCCCAACCGCCGTCGATGTCGGTGACCAGCCTGGCCCGGTAGGTGCGCATCTCGGCGCGCGTCGGGCTGTAGGACAGCCAGGCCGGGTGGTAGGTCGCACCCTGGTCGTGCAGCTTGTACGTCAGCACGTCCGCGACGGGGTAGCCGGTCTGGAACGAGCCCGGGACGGCCGCGTCCACGCCGGACCACGCGGTGCCGTACACGGTGGTGCGCAGCAGGTCCGCCGCGCCGGACTGGCTGACCCCGACGTGCCGGGCGGCCAACGCGCCGGCGACCGCGGCGGGGCCGCACCAGTACGCGGTGAGCTGTGGTTGCTGGGTGCCGCTGAGGATCCGGGAGGTGGCGGCGGGTGCGATGCCGGCGCCGCGGGCCACGTCGCGTTTCATCGCGTAGTAGCGGAGGGCCTGTTCGGTACGCAGGCCCATGTCCTGTCGCGCCGCCGTGGAGATCGCCACCCGGGGCGCCGTGTCGTGCGTGGCCTTGTACCTGGCGACCGCCGCCAGGGTGCGGTGCCGGTCGGTCCACGCGACGCGTCCTGGGTGCCGTCCCGCTGGGCCGGAGTCCGTGCCCGCGGCCCTCTCCGGGCCGTTCGTCGCCGCGGCGTGCGCC
>JBAUUM010000846.1:0-10769 GCA_049582705.1 Actinocatenispora sp. | reverse complement strand
GCCCAGGCCGCCGAGGCGCTGGCCGCCGTGCACGCGGCCGGAATCGTGCACGGTGACGTCAAGCCCGGCAACATCCTGGTACCCGAGCCGGCCGGCTCGCCCGGCGTACGACTGGCCGACTTCGGCGTCGCCCACCGGATCCAGCGGCCGACCGGTGCCACCCACGCCACCCCCGAGTACGTCGCCCCGGAGGTGGTCGACGGCGAGCCACCACAGCCGGCGAGCGACGTGTACGCCGCCGGCATCGTGCTCTACGAGGTACTGACCTGCCGCGGCCCGTTCCGCGGTGGCTCGGTGGACGACGTGCTCCGCCGGCACCGGGAGTGGGTCGCCGCGCGACTGCCCGGCATCCCCGACGAACTGTGGCGGCTGATCGAGGGATGCCTGGAGGTGGATCCGCGGCGCCGGCCGTCCGCCGCCGAACTGGCCGCGACACTGCACGCCGTCGAGCCGGTGCTCGTCGGGGTGCCGCCGGCCCCGTTGAACCTCACCGCGTCGACCCTGCGCCGCCGTGACCAGGCGCCACGTCCCGGTACGGACGGCATCCGTCCGGTGTGGCCGGACGCTCCGGCGACCCCCGCCGTGGAACTGCCGGTGGCGGCGCGGGCGGACGGCTTCGTCAGCCTGGACGAGTTGCTGCGGCCCGACGGCGGGAACGGGTCGGACGGCGCCGAGGTCGCGTCCCGGGCCGACAAGCGCGACCGGACACTGCTGCGGGTCGAGCAGCGGATCGCCCCGTCCGTGGGCGCCGGCGAGGACCCGACCGTCGTGCGACACGCGTGGACGAGGCCCGACGGCACCGGGCCCGCGATGCCGGGCGGTGCCGTGTCCGCCGCCAACCGCGTCGATGTGTCGGCCGTCGATGTTGCCGGCGCCGATGTGCCCGGCTCCGACGCCACCGTCCGGGCGACGCCGCCGCCGGCCGAGCGATCCGCCCCGTGGGTCGCACCGACCCGGGCCGACCGGGGCGCCCGCCGCGGTCGGTTGAGCCTGGTGCTGGGCCTCGCCGCGGGCGTGGCGCTGCTCGCCGCGCTGACGTTCGGCGGGTGGGCGGTGCTCGCCGGTCGCGGCGGGCCGGAACCGGTCGCCGATCTGCACCGGAAGCCCACCGCGAGTCATGGCCCGGCCGCCCGGCCGCACGGTCGACCGTCCGCGTCGACCCCCACCAGTCCGGCACCCTCAGTAACGCGATCACCAGCCGTCGGTGATGGTGACGCCGCAGGTGATGGTGACGACACACACCAGGGCGACGGCACCTCGGACGGGGACGGCCTGCCCGGCGCCGGCGACCAGGACGGTACCGACCAGGGCGGCGGGGGCGCGCCGGGATTCGGCGATCCGATGCCGACCATGCCCGGTGGCCGTGATCGCTGATCGGGCACCTGCCCGACCAGCGAGAACTGTTCGCCACGACCCCCCGACCAGGGTGATCAGGCCGTCAGCGGACTGTCCTGTTCAGACCGTCCGGCCCGGACAGTACACAATGGATCGACGAAAACCCTGGATTTCGGGCCGTAATGGTGGCAGCGTTATGGGCATGGCGGAATCTGCTCTCAATGCGACAGCGGCGGCCCTGCTGGGGCTGCTGCACGAAGGCCCGATGACCGGTGGTCAGTTGATGGCGGCGGCGGAGCGCCGGCTCGGACCGTTCTGGTCCATGACGCGCAGCCAGGTCTACCGGGAGTTACCGGCCCTGGCCGACGCCGGTTACGTGCGGTTGGGCAAGCCCGGACCACGGGCGAGCCAGCCGTACACGATCTCGGCCTCGGGCAAGCGCGCGTTCTCCCGGTGGCTGTCCGAGCCGGTCGGACGTGACCAGCTGCGCAACCCGGTCACCCTGCGGGTCGCCTTCGGCGGGCTGCACAACAAGCAGCAGCTGACCGAGCTGTACACGTCGGCGGAGCAGTACCACACGCAGGCCCTGTCGGAGGCGCGCGAGCAGGCCAAGCAGTCGACCAAGGACGGCGACAACTACGGCGCGGCGGCACTGAACTTCGCCGTGGCGTACCACAAGGCTGCGATGACCTGGCTGAAGAACGCGCCGCGCGCCTGACCTCGGCAGACCCCCGCCCGCCGACACGCCGCGGGTCGCCCGCCCGCCGACCGGTGCGGCGTCGTACCGAACGGATCACGTCCCACGCGCCGGCCAGCCGTGGCAACACCCACGTGCGGGCCGGCCTTGCCCGGTCCGACGACGCCCGCCACGGCGTTGGTGGCCGACCCGTCCGCCGGCATGGGCGCGCGGCGGGCGAAACGGCACAGGGTGGCGGCGCCGCGTAGGCTTGGTATCCGTGACTATTCAGGACCTCGCCGACGAGCTGCGCCGCCTCGACGCGACCTTGTCGAGCATCGAGAAGGTGCTCGACGTGAACCGGCTCCACCGGGAGAAGGACGACCTGGAGGAGCAGGCCGCCGCACCTGATCTCTGGAACGACCAGGACGCGGCCCAGAAGGTCACCTCGCGGCTGTCCTACGTGCAGGGCGAGATCAACCGGTTGGAGCGGCTGCGCCGGCGGCTCGACGACGCGCGGGTGCTGCTGGACCTCGCCGAGGCCGAGGCCGACGACGACACCATCAGCGAGGTGGAGTCCGAGGTCACCGGTCTGCGCAAGGCGGTCGAGGAGCTCGAGGTCCGCACCCTGCTGTCCGGTGAGTACGACCAGCGCGAGGCGCTGGTGACGATCCGGTCCGGCGCCGGCGGCGTCGACGCCGCGGACTTCGCCGAGATGCTGCTGCGCATGTACATGCGCTGGGCGGAGCGGCACGGCTATCCGACCGAGGTCTACGACACCTCGTACGCCGAGGAGGCCGGGCTCAAGTCGGCGACCTTCCAGGTCAAGTCGGCGTACGCGTACGGGACGCTGTCGGTCGAGGGTGGCACCCACCGGCTGGTACGGATCAGTCCGTTCGACAACCAGGGCCGCCGGCAGACCAGCTTCGCCGCGGTCGAGGTCGTCCCGGTGGTGGAGAAGACCGACGAGATCGAGGTCCCGGAGGACGACATCCGGGTCGACGTCTACCGCAGCTCCGGCCCCGGCGGTCAGGGCGTCAACACCACCGACTCCGCGGTACGGATCACCCACATACCCACCGGCATCGTCGTGACCTGTCAGAACGAGCGGAGCCAGATCCAGAACCGGGCCACCGCGATGACGATCCTGTCGGCCAAGCTGCTGGCCCTCAAGCAGGCCGAGGAGGCGGCGACGATCGACGCGCTGCGCGGCGACGTGGCCGGTTCGTGGGGCGACCAGATGCGCTCGTACGTGCTGCACCCGTACCAGATGGTGAAGGACCTGCGGACCGAGTTCGAGACGGGCAACACGCAGTCCGTGTTCGACGGTGAGATCGACGCGTTCATCGAGGCGGGCATCCGCTGGCGGCGCGAGCAGTCCAGGTCGTAGCCGCGCCGCATCGTCCACACTTCGGTCCGCGCCTGCCTACTCTCCGTACAAAGTGGGACAGGGGCGTGCGCGGGCATGATTGGCGTCCGGGTCGGGTCCGCTGGAGGTTTCTTGCAGGATCGGCTCACCCCGAGGGGTGATGCGGCGGTCGATGTGCCGGCGTCCGGTCCGTTCCGGCGGTAATTTCTGGTTGGCGACCTCCCCAGTCGCCACAACCCGAGAACCGCCCCCCGGCTCCGGGTGACCCCCACGGGCCCGTCGCGTGTCTGGTCGCGGCGGGCCCGGTTTTTCATGTCCGTTTCAGCCCGTCCTGGGGGGTCCTTGCGAGTCCTCCTTGAGGTGATACTCGTCACTTTCCGTGGCGAAATTGCGAGGTCTTGGACACTCCCGCCTACGCAGCTGTGCAGGTTTACGGACGAACCATGACGCCTGCCCTCCGCACCGCTTGTCGCTCCGCGTAAACTTCCGATCCGTGATTCAGCTCGAGAACGTCACGAAGACTTACGCACGGGCGTCGCGGCCGTCACTGGAAGGGGCGAGCGCCACCATCGAGAAGGGTGACTTCGTCTTCTTCATCGGCCCGACGGGTGCCGGTAAGTCGACGATCATCAAGCTGCTGCTGCGTGAGGAGACCCCGACCTCCGGTCGGGTCTTCATGAACGGGCGGGACGTGGCCGCGATGCACTCGTGGAAGGTTCCCGCCTTCCGCAGGTCCATCGGCTGCGTCTTCCAGGACTTCCGACTGCTCCCCAACCGCACCGCCGCGGAGAACGTGGCGTTCGCGCTGGAGGTCATCGGCAAGTCCCGCACCGTCGCGCGGCGGGTCGTGCCCGAAGTGCTGGAACTGGTGGGGCTGGGCGGCAAGGAGAACCGCATGCCGCACCAGCTGTCGGGTGGTGAACAGCAGCGTGTCGCGATCGCCCGGGCGTTCGTGAACCGCCCGCTGGTCCTGCTCGCCGACGAGCCCACCGGAAACCTCGACCCGGACACCAGCATCGAGATCATGCGCCTGCTGGACCGCATCAACCGCACCGGCACGACCATCGTGATGGTCACGCACGACTCGAACATCGTGAACCAGATGCGTCGTCGGGTGATCGAGATCGAGGGCGGCCGGATCGTCCGTGACCAGCCCCGCGGCGTGTACGGCTGACCCCCGGACGACCTGACCGCCGAGAGCGCACTCAACACCCGGAAGGAATCCGATGCGCGCGAAGTACGTCCTGTCCGAGGTCTTCCTCGGCCTGTGGCGCAACGTCACGATGACGATCGCCATGATCATTACAATGGCGGTTTCGCTGTCGATGCTGGGTGCCAGCCTTCTGCTGTACTGGAAGGTCCAGGACATGCGGGACTTCTTCTACACCCAGGTCGAGATGTCGGTCTTCCTCAAGAACGACATCTCGACCGACCAACGGATCCAGCTGCAGAACCAGCTCAAGGGCGACGACCGGGTCCAGGGCCAGCAGTACGAGGACCAGGCCACCGCGTACAAGAAGTTCCGGGAAGAGTTCAAGGACGCCAAGGACCTGGTCGCCTCGACCAGCCCGACCGCCCTGCCCGCCTCGATCCGGGTCAAGCTCAAGGACCCGAACCAGTACGCCGAGATGCAGCGCGACTACGCCGACAAGCCCGGCGTCGACCGCATCATCAACCAGCAGCAGACGCTGGACAAGATCTTCTCCATCCTCGGCGGCGTGCAGAACCTCGCGGTGGTGGTGGCGATAGTCCAAGGGTTGGCGGCCCTCCTGCTGGTCGCCAATACCATCCAGGTCGCCGCGTACAGCAGGAGACGCGAGGTGGGCATCATGAAACTGGTGGGCGCCTCGAACTGGTTCATCCAGCTACCGTTCGTCCTGGAGGCGGTGTTCGCGGGCATCATCGGCGCCGTGCTGTCGTTCGTGGTGCTGCTCGTGACGAAGGGCTTCGTGCTGGACGGGCCGCTGTCCGGGCTGTTCAGCGCGAACTTCATCTCGCCGATCACCTGGAACGACGTGCTCCTGACGCTGCCGATCCTGCTCGGCGTGGCGGCCGTGATCAGCGCCGTCACGGGATGGCTCACGCTCCGCTTCCGACTGAGAACCTGACGTCGGAGTGTCACCGTTCCCGGCCGGGTCGCGCGACGCGACCCGGCCGGTGGTGTCTCCGCGGAGTCGCGTCACCGTGCGCGGACGCCGCCCGCGGCCGGAAACACCTGGACGGTGACCGGGCCCGCTCACGTACCATGGACCGTCGGCTGAAGATCAAGACCTGTGGAGGTTCCGGTGCCGCGCGAGAAGGGGCGCAAGCTGGTGGTGTCCAACCGCCGGGCGCGGCACGACTACGCCATCCTCGACACGGTCGAGGCGGGCATGGTGCTGACCGGCACGGAGGTCAAGTCGCTGCGCGCGGGGCGCGCGTCGCTGACCGACGCGTTCGGCTCCATCGACCACCGCGAGGTCTACCTGCACGGCATGCACATCCCGGAGTACACGCAGGGCACCTGGACCAACCACGAGCCGCGTCGGATCCGGAAGCTGCTGCTGACCAGGCACGAGATCGAGCGGCTCGCCGGTCGGGTGCGCGAGAGCGGCCTCACCCTGGTGCCGCTGCAGGTGTACTTCTCCAACGGCTACGCCAAGGTCGAGATCGGGCTCGCCCGGGGCAAGCGCTCCTACGACAAGCGCCAGGATCTCGCCGAGCGCGACGCGCAGCGGGAGATCAGCCGCGCCCTGGGTCGCCGCCAGAAGGGCATGTCCGACTGACGTCCTGCCGGGACGTACGCCGAGCGGGCCGCGATCGCGGAATCACCCGTTCGTCCCGGAACCACCCGATCGGAGCCCGTCGGGCGTCCGCGGTGAACCTGGTCATAGGCCGGCGCGCGCGATACCGGGATGAAACTCCGACGGGCAGGCGTTAGGATCAAGGCATAACTCAAGAGGGGGTGACTGGTTTCGACTTCGTACGTCGAGCCAGGGGAAGCGGGCTGAGGAAGCCGACGTCGTCTCATTAATCGGTCGTCGGAAACCAATAAGCGCCAATTCCAAGCGCGCTGACTTCGCCCTCGCTGCCTAAGCGAGTTGCGGGTCTGTCGGCCCGGGGATGCCTTCGCCCCGGTCACCGGCATCAGCTAGAAGGCTTGCTGTCCGAGTCCGGCCACGGGACTCGGGTGGGACATTCACAGTGGCTGGGCCCGTCACATCGTCTCGCTCGCGTGATCGATGGGGCCGAGTAGAGGCATAGCGAGCTGCGCCCGGAGAAGCCCTGGCAAACCGGCGAAGGACCCGGGTTCGATTCCCGGCACCTCCACTGGCACCCCACAAGGATTCCTACCGGAACCGTGGACCTGGTCCACGTCCTCCGGTGGGCGTCCAGCAGTACGAGAGAAGGGCCACCTCCAGCTTCGGAGGTGGCCCTTCTGCTGTCCCGTGTCGCCCGCTGGCCTGGTGTCGTGTTCCCGGCGCCCCTGTCCCGGTGTCGCTCGCTGGCCTGGTGTCGCTCTCCCCGCGTCGCGTTCCCGGTGTCGCTGTTCCCGGGCGTGGCCGTGGTGGACCGGGCGTGGCCGTGGTGGACCAGGCGTGGCCGTGGACCGGGAGTGGCCGGTCACCCCGCCCGACGCCGGTCACCCCGCCCGACGCCGGGCGCCTGCCCGGTCAGGGCCGCCGGCCGTCGCCACCCTGTCCCTGTCCCTGTCCGCGGAGGAGCAGCACGACCGCGAGGATGCCGGCTACGGCCGGCAGGGCGGCCAGGATGCCCCACACCGGCGGGAAGATCCGCGCGCCGTACTCGGTGGACCCCAGCAGCAGCGCGGCGAGCGCGCCGGTGACCACGACCACGGTGATGGCCAGGGCGGGTGCCCCCCGGCGGCGTGACCGCACGACCCGCAGCACGGGCAACCACAGCAGCACTCCGACGACGGCGACCGTGTAGACGAGGCCGTAGAGCAGGCCCGGGGCCGCTCGCCGGCCCGAAGGTGCGTACATGGCGGCGGCGTGGTCGGTGAGGCTGTGCACGCCGATCTGGTCGATGACCGTCGCCACCACGAGGACGGCCGACAGTGCGACCGCCACCGTCAGGGCGCGGGCCGCCGGGCGCCAGTCTCGCGGTGCCGGTGTACGAGGGTCGACCCGCTGTTCAGATAGTGACTGTCTCATGCGAGTGACTCTACGAACGGCTCGTACAGACAGTCAAGTTCTTTAGACAGTCACTTGCTGGAAAGTGCGACGGGCCACTAGTCTCGGCGGATGGCCAACGGACTGCGGGAGCGCTGGCGGCTCAACGCCAGGCGGACGATCCAGGAACGCGCGCTCGATCTGTTCGACGCGCGGGGGTTCGACGCCGTCACGATCGAGGAGATCGCCGCGGCGGCGGAGGTCTCCCCGTCCTCGGTGTACCGGTACTTCGGCACCAAGGAGGGACTGCTCGTCGCCGACGAGTTCGACAGCATGAGCCAGGAGGCGATCGAGGAGATCCTGGACGTGGACGATCCGGTCAGCAGCCTGCTCCAGGTCGTGCTCAGGTACGAGGCGACCCCGGAGTCGCCTCCCGAGGGCACGCGGCAGACCGCGCGAGACCCCTGGCGCCGCGTCCGGTACTTCTTCCAGCACCCGTCGGTGCGGATGGCCGCGTGCGCCGCGCTCGACCGGGCCGGTCAGCGGATCGCGCCGATGATGGCGGCGCGTGGGATGACCGAGACGCAGGCCAGGGTGGCGGCGAACGCGCTGGTGTTCGGCTACTTCGCCGCGCTGGAACAGTGGCACCTGGACGGCGGTGACCGCCCGATCGCGCAGTACATCGACGAGGGCATGCTGCCGCTGCGCGCCATCTGGGCGAAGTCGGCCTGAGCGGTCGGCCGGCGCCGCCGGTGTCGCCGCGGGTCCCGGGCTCGCGGCTACGGGCGGGTCGGCTCCCGGTCCGCGAGGAGCCCGTCGACGAACGCGCGGAGGCCCTCCGGGTACGTGTCCCGCGCGGCCAGCGTCGGCCATTGCGCGCCGAGCGCGGCCAGGCGTGGCGTCTGGGACTCGTCCAGGTTGCCGAAGAAGGCGCCGTGCTGGGCGGGTAGCTCGTCGTCCGCCCGCCGGCGGGCCGAGTGCGCGCGGACGAGGATCTCGCCGACCGTGTAGTACCAGATGCCGCGGAACACGTCGACGGCCTGCGCGGGCGTGCATCCGTGGTCGACGGCTCCGGCGATGATCGTCTCGACCATCCGGAGGGCGGGTCCGCCGAGGAGGCCGACGAAGCCGTCCGCGGTGAGGATCTCCGCGGCCCACGGCCAGGCCGCGAGGGCGTCGTGTATCGCGGTGGCGGCCACGACGATCCGGTCCCGCGGTGCGCTGGGCATGTCGGGCTGCGAGATCTGCTCGGCGTACTCGTTGAGCAGCAGGAGCAGCAGGTCGTCCTTGTCGCGCACGTGGTGGTACAGGGTCGTCGCCCCGACGCCGAGCTCCGCGGCCAGTCGGCGGATGGTCAGCTTCTGCCAGCCGTCCCGGTCGAGGATCCGGCGTGCCGCGGTCAGGATCTCCGCACGGGACGTGGTCGGTGGCCGGCCGGCGCGGCCGCGCGGCGTGACGGGTCGTGGCATCACCCCATCATGCTGCTCGCCGTGATCCGGTCCATACCGCGGTTCGGCTTTCGCGTTCGACGGCTCCACGCCGCCTGTGCTAATTTCGGAACATGTTCGAAAACTACTCCGTCGATCTGTTCGACACCCTGATCCACCTCCGGGAGGGCGGCGAGGCCGTACCGACCGCCCGGCGGAACCCGAAGCGGGCCGGCCACGGTGACACGGGCCTGTGGACTCTGACGGCCTTCCACGCGGACAGCGACCGGGCGGTGCACGCCGACGTGTGGGAGCGCCACCCGAGCGGGCACGAGGTGCTCTGCGCGCTCAACGGTGAGCTGCGCGTCTACCTGCGGGACCACGGCGACGGGACCGTGCCGGTGGCCACCCTGACCCCCGGTCGGTCCTTCATCGTCCCGGCCGGTCAGTGGCACCGGCTGGCCGTCGTGGAACCCGGCGACCTGCTGGTCGTCACGCCCCGGGACGGCACCGAGCACGAGCGGGTCGACGCCGCCGGGAGACGGTCGTGAGCGCCGGGTCCGGGTCCTCGACCAGGCGGCCGATCCTGCTCGTGTGCCTCGCGGTGTTCGGCCTCATGGCCGGGCAGCAGATGGTGAACCCGATCCTGCCGCCACTCGCCCGTGAGTTCGGGTTCAGCGAGCTGGCACTCGGCGCCGTGTGGGCCGTCGGCGGATCGGGCGTCGTACTGGCCAGCCCGTTCTGGGGTCGCCGCAGCGTGTCGTGGGGGCACCGGCCGGTGCTGCTGATCTCGCTCGGCGGCGCGATGGTCGGCCTGCTGGCCTTCGCGGTCGTCGCGCAGATCGGGCTGACCGGCGTACTGGCGGTGCCGCTGCTGTTCGCCCTGGTGCTGCTCAGCCGCGGCGTCGTGTTCGGCCTCTCCTGGGCCGCCACACCGGTGACCGCGCAGTCCTACGTGGCGGACATGACGTCCGGCACGGCCGAGCGGGTGCGGGGCATGTCCCTGATCGGCGCGGCGCAGGGCCTCGCCCTGGCCGTCGGGCCCGCGCTGGGCGGAGTACTGAGCCTGGCCGGCCTGCTGGTACCGATCTACGTCGCGCCCGTCATCCTGGCCGTGATCGCCGTCCTGGTCGGGATCAGCCTGCCGAGGCCGCAGGCCCACCGGACGCGGCGCCCGACGGTACGGGTCAGCCCGCTCGACCGGCGCATGTGGCCGTTCCTGACCATCGGGTTCGGCCTGTACCTGGCGCTCGCGATCGTCCTGATGACCATCGGCTTCCTGCTGCAGGACCGGCTGCACCTCGCCACCCGGGACACCGGTCCGGTGACCAGCCTGGTCATGCTGGCCGGCGCCGGAATGATCATCCTGGTCCAGGTGGTGGCCGTGCCGCGGCTGGGCTGGACGCCGGTACGGCTCATCCGGGTGGGTGCCGTCGTGATGGCCGCCGGCATGGTCCTCGTGACCGTCGCCGCCAACGGGCCGCTGCTCGGCGTGGGCGTGGCCGTGCTCGGCGCTGGCATGGGGTTCGGCACCCCGGGCTTCATGTCCGCGCCGACCCTCCTGGCCACCCGGGACGAGCAGGGAGCGGTGGCCGGGCTGGTCGGATCCAGCAGCGCGCTCGCGTTCATGCTCGGCCCGCTGATGGGTACCGGCCTGTACGAGATCGACCCCGCCGTCCCGTACCTGCTCGGCACGGTGTTGCTGGCCGGTCTGGCCGTCTTCGCGTTCGCGCACCGGGGTATCCGGCAGATGCCCACCGCGGTGCCGGTGGACGACGGGCTGCCCCTCGACGCGCAACCGCAGGCCGGCGTGCCGGCGTGATTCCGCCCGGCCCCGCCACGAGCGTGCC
>JBAUUM010000845.1:0-1692 GCA_049582705.1 Actinocatenispora sp. | reverse complement strand
CTCAACGCGGCGTTCGTGTTCCTCGATCTCAACGGCCATTCACCTAGCACACCTGTCGACACAGACGACCTTGTCGCAGCAACACTCCAGGTGGCCAACCATCAGGTAGACCTGGCGGGCATCGCCCAGTGGCTCCGCAAGATCGCTCCGTGATATCCGGATCTGAGCTGTCGGCCCGAGCTGCTACAACGGCAGGCGTGACCCAGCCCGAGTTACCCGACGGCATCAAGGCCGGCACGCCGTATCCGCAGTACGAATTCGCCCACCTGCCCCGCCCCGCCTGCCCTGTCTGCGGTCGGCGGCTCGGGTACCGGCCGAAGGTCGCCTCCGAGCCGGGTGGGCCGATCGCGGTACGGATCGCCGCGCTGATGTGCTCCCAGTGCGGCACCGAGACCCCGCTGACGTAGCTACTCGGGTTCGTCCCACCGGTGTGCCGGAACGTCGTACGGCGACAGGTCGGGTCTGGAGCGCCGGTACGCGCCGGGGTGGCGCCATCTGCCTGCCTCGTATGCGCTGTCGGTCGAGACCTCTACGACGACGTCGGGCTCGACGGGCAGGTAGCGCAGCGGTCGCTGGCCCTGCTCTCCCCACCGGCCCAGCCACCCGGCGGGCAGTGGTACCGGCCACGGGTGGGTCGGGTACTGCCGGCCCGCCCCGGGCGGGGTAAGCAGCGGCCCCAGCTCGGCGGCCTGGTCGCCGGTCAGCGGGACCGTGCGGCCCACGACCTTCAGGCGGTTGGCCGGGTCGTACCGGCCGAGCAACAGGGTCTCGGGACGGCGCCGCGTCCCGGTCACCCCACCGACGATCGCCTCGCTGGTCTGGCGGGCCCGCCACTTCAGCCATCCGCTGCCGCCGCGGTGTCGGCCCGACCGGTACCGGCCGGCCGCGGGCTTGGCCAGCAAACCCTCGATGCCGAGCGGCTCCATTGTGGCCATCCAGGCCCGCGCCTCGTTCAGATCGGGGGTCTGCGGGCACAGCACGATCCGGTCGGACGCGGCCTCCTCGAGGAGCTGTTCGAGCCGTGCCCGCCGCTCCGCCAGCGGCCTCGACCGCAAATCCATGTCGCCGACCGCGAGCAGATCGAACGCCACGAAGTACGCCGGCGAGCGGACGACGAGGGCGGGCAGCCCGCGCCCGGCGGTGATCCGACGGCCCAGCGCGGCAAAGTCGGTCCGCTCCCGGGTCGGCGACCATGAGATCAGCTCCCCGTCGAGTACGACCTCAGGCGGCAGCTGCTCACGCGCCGCCCGGCGAACGTCGGGGAACCAACCCTCCAGCCTGCGGGCGTGTCTCGACTGCAGCAGGACCCGGCCGTCGCCGGTGACGAACAGCGCGGCCCGCCAGCCGTCCCATTTCACCTCGAACCTGAACGGCCTGGCGGTCGCCGGCGGCAGTGCGTCGACCGGCGCGGCCAGCATCAGCTCGATCGGCGGCCGTAACGCCACCCCGGTTCACCGTCCCCTCCCCCGTACCACCGAGTGAACCACGGCGATCTGAGGGCGTTTTCGCACGTCACAGGCGTCGAAAACTGGCGACCACGACTGTACACGTGTTCGAATAGGGCCGTGAGGACCCCGGCCGACGTCGCCGCGCTGCGCCAACTGGTGCAGCCCGCCAGCACGCACCAGGCGGCCGGCACCGTCGACAGAGCGCTGCCCGTCGACGAGCTGCTGGCCCCGCTGCTGCCCTGGC
>JBAUUM010000844.1:0-5031 GCA_049582705.1 Actinocatenispora sp. | reverse complement strand
GCCGCAGCTGCCGGCGCAGCGTCTCGGGTTCCAGCGCCGAGCCACGCTTCTTGATGGTCAGCCGCCCCACCCCGCGCTCCCGCAGTACCGCCCGCAGCCGCTTCAGTGAGAACGGCAGCACGTCGGTGATCTCGTACCCGCGGGCGAACGGTGTCGCGACCGGCTCGTCGGTGTACAGGTAGCCGATGGTGGGATCGGCGATGGTGGCGTCCATCAGGTCGGCCAGCTCCGCCAGCAGGTGCGCGCGCAGGACCGTACCGTCCGGGTCGTACAGGTGGCGGCGCACCGGCCTTACGTCGGCCTCCCGGTCGCCGCCGCCGGTCAGCTCGGTGGCCTCGCCGCCCCCGGTCAGTACGGTGGCGCGGCGCGGCACGGACGCCAGCCGGCCGCACCACAGGGCGGCCTCGACGACCTCGCCGCGGACCGAGACCCACTCCGCCTCCACGCCCGGGGGCAGCAGGGCGTGGTCGATGCCGGGTCCGAGCTTCAGGCAGGCGGTGCCGGCGGCGAGGTCGAGCAGGAACGGCCAGGGCGGCGAGTACGCGGCCGGATCGAACACCCGTCGGTTGCCGCTGCGTCGGGCCGGGTCGCAGAACACCGCGTCTGCACCGGTCCGGGGCACGGAGGTCGCGTCGTCCCGACGTACCCGGATCCGGTCGGCGAGGCCGAGCACCGCGGCATTGGCGGCGGCGACCGCCGCGGTGCCCGGATCGGCGTCGACGGCCGTGACGGTCAGCCCGGCACGGGCGAACGCCAGCGCGTCGGAGCCGATCCCGCAGCACAGGTCGAGTACCTCGTGCACGCCTGCGGCGGCGAGCCGACGGGCCCGCCGGTCCGCCACGACCGGGCGGGTGGCCTGCTGCAGGCCGTCGGCGGTGAAGTACATCCGTTCCGCGTCGGCGCCGAACTTGGCCGCCGCCCGGCGCCGCAGCCGCGCCTGGCTGAGTGCGGCGGCGGCAAGCTCCGGGGCGTGTCCCTGCCGCCGCAGCGCCTGGACGGCGGCGAGCTGGTCCGCGTCGGCGACCGCCGCCGCGTCGGTCAGAGTGGCGACGCCGGGCCCCTCGCGCAGCGAGGCGAGGATCTCGGGTGTCATGCCCGTGATGGTCCCTCCCGCGCCGGCACCCGAGGTGGCCGGGTCCTGGCCCGCGCCTCCTCTCCTCTACTTCATCAGACCCACCCCGGAAGAACAAGACTTGATCTTGCGACGGAACGCGCCGACAGTGGTCGCCATGGCATTCGACCCGTTCGGCACGGTGCGGCAGGCGTTGTGGATCGGCGGCGCGCAATGGGCCGGCAAGTCCACCGTGGCCGACCTGCTGGCCCACCGGCACGGCATCACCGCGTACCACTACGACTTCCACGACGCCCGCGGTCACTGGGACCGCCGGGCCGCGGACGCCGCCCGGCGTGGCGAGCCGTACGCCGACTTCGATCCGGAATCGTGCTGGGTGGACACGACCCCGGCGCGGATGGCCGAGGATGCGCAGCGGATCTTCCGGACCAGGTTCGATTACACGCTGGATGATCTGCGCGCGCTGGTCTCGCCCCGGCCGATCCTGGCCGAGGGTTACGGACTGCGGCCGGAGCTGGTGGCGCCCCTGCTGGACTCGCCGCGCCGGATGGTGGTGCTGGTACCCAGTGCCGGGTTCGTTGAACACCAGGTGGCCACGCTGGACCGGGCGCGCGGCGTGTCGACCAAGGTCAGTGACCCGGTACGCGCCCAGCGCAACCGTCTCGACCGGGACCGGATCCTGGCCGCCGACGCGGTGGAGTCCGCGCGACGGCACGGGATACGGGTCGTCACCGTCGACGGTTCCCGCGACGCGGAGGCGGTCGGGGACCTGGTCGCCGACCACTTCGCCGACTACCTACCGGCGGCGGCCGTACGCTGACCGCACCGCGGCGTCAGTCCGAGGCGTCGGCGGCGTGCTGTTCACCGGCCAGGAAGTGCGCGATGTCCGCCGTGGCCGGGTACAGCTGGCGGTAACGGCGGTAGAAGCCGTCGTACCGGCGTCCGCGGTCGGGATCCGGCCGGACGGTACGGTCCACCGGATTCCATGCGGCGACGTCCGGTTCGGCCCCGGTCGCGACGGCGGCGAGCACCGCGTCGCCGAGGGCCGCGCCGATCGTCTCCCGCGGCACCTGCTGGTCGCACCCGGTCACGTCGCTGACGATCTGGGTCCAGAGGCCGCCCTGGGTACCGCCGCCGACCGCGACCAGGCGCCGTGCCGCGCCGCCGGACTCGTGCATCGCCTCCAGGTTGTGCCGCACGCCGTACGCGATGCCCTCCAGCGCCGCCCGGTACAGCTCGCCGATGCCGTGCCCGGTGGTCAGTCCGGCGATGACGCCACGCGCGTCGGGGTCGAAGATCGGGGTGCGCTCACCGGCGAAGTACGGCAGTACCAGCAGCCCGCGGCTGCCCGCCGGTGCTGCCGCCGCCCGCTCGACCAGGTCGGCGAAGTCGCCGCCGACGAGGCGGCGCAGCCAGTCGGTGACCGCGCCGGACGTGGCCATGCCCGCGGCCAGCGAGTACGTGCCGGGGTGGGCGCCCCGGGTGGTCCACAGTCCGGGGTGCGGGCTCGGGTCGGACAGCACCTGGACCAGGAACATCGTGGTGCCGTACATGACCATCGTGTCGCCCGGGTCGGTCACCCCGACGCTGGTGGCCTCCGCCCACGCGTCCACGGTGCCCGCGGTGACCGGCAGGCCCCGCGGCAGGCCGGTCTCCGCCGCCGCGGCCGCGGAGACGGTGCCGACGACCTCGGTCGGCCACGCGAGCCGGGGCAGTTCGAGCCCCGGCGCGACCCGCTGCGCCCAGTCCCGCGCCCAGTCCGCGGCGCGCAGGTCGTACATGGGGTCGCACTGGCTGGCGGAGTGGTGGTCGAGGACGTACTCGCCGGTGAGCCGGTGCACCAGGTACGAGCTGGCCATCAGGAACAACCGGGTCCGGTCCAGGACGTCGGGTTCGTGCCGGGCCAGCCAGCGGAACTTGGGGCCGACCGCCTGGGAGGACAGCGGGGTGCCGCCGCGCGCCAGGATCGCCTCGGCGCCGAACTCCTCGGTCAGCTCGGCGATCTCGGTGCCGGCCCGCGTGTCGACCCCGTACAGGATCGCGGGGCGCAGCGGCCGGCCGTCCGAGTCGGCGGGCAGCAGGACCGGCCCGATGCCGCTCACCGCCAGCCCGTCGATCCGGCGACCGTCGGCCGCGGGCAGCAGTTCCCGGGTGAGCGCGAGGAAGTCGTGCCACCACACCGCCTCGGCGTCGTGTTCCACCCAACCGGGGTGCGGGTACGACGTCTCGTGCGGTGTGCCGGCCCGGGCCAGCACCTCACCCCGCGGGCCGACCAGTACGCCCTTCGAGCTGGCGGTCCCGATGTCGATTCCGATCAGCAGGCCATCCGGCACGGTCGACTACTCCCGGGACCACTCGTCGAGGTCCACGTCCAGCAGGTCGGCCACGGCCCGCATCTCGGCCCGGCGGTCACCGGGCACGGCGTGGATGTGGTTGGCGCCGAACTTGGACAGGAACACCTCGCCCGGCGCGTCGAGGCGGGCGAACGCGTGCGGCCACTCCGGCGTCGACTGCTGGATCAGTGCCTCGTTGGTCTCGTCGTCGTACGACTCGAACTGGCCCAGCATGAGCTGCATCCGGTACCGGCCGTCGTTGCGGGTCAGCCGGGCCAGCGTCATCTCGCCGGGCGCCGCGATGTGCGCCACGGACGCGCCGCCGGCGGGGAAGAAGAACACCTCGGGGTAGAAGTTCACCCTGGCCAGGTTCTCCGCCGGGTCGTCGCTGCGGGCTGCGAACCAGGTCGCGTGCTGTCCCGAGTTGCACAGGTCCCAGATGTCCCGGTCGCCGTGGTAGTGCCGGACGTCGGCGAACAGCACCGGGGTCTGGCTGATCTTGTGGAACAGCTGCATGGTCAGCGCGCCGTCCATGTCGGCCTCGGTCGCCGTGATGTGGACGTCCTTGGCGCCGTTCCAGTCGTACGGGTCGTTCAGGAACGCCTCGGTCACGTCCATCGTGGCGAAGTGTTCGGTCAGCTCGGGCTGGCCCTTGATGCCGGAGAAGTCGATGTTGCGCTCGGCGATGATGTCGCGGATCGCCAGGTACGAGCGGATCTGCCGTTCCAGCAGGTCAGGGGTGAGCTTCTTGCCGTCGTAGTGCACCCCGGCGGCGTGCTGCTCGATCCACTCCCGTGCCCGCGCCGCCTCCTTGACGTCGGCCTTGTCGGCGCGCAGCACCAGCTCGTACTGGTCGATCTCCTCGACGTCGATGCCGAACTGGCGCATCCACTGGTCGGTGTCCGCGACCGCGGTGTTCATGCCCATCGGGCGGCCACCGAACCGGCCGAAGGTGGAGCCGCGCAGCGAGGCGACCGCCCCGGCGGCCCGGGCGTGCACGCCGACCTTGGCGGCCAGGTCGGCGTCGTCGGGCGCGCCCCACAGCCGGGTGTGCCGGCGGCCGATCTGGTCCAGGGCGCCGCCCGCGGCGAGCATGCCGACCAGGCCGGGCTCGGTGGGGTCGGTGCTGGCCACCAGGATCAGCGGGCTGCGGGTGGCGTCGGCGGCGAGCATGGTGAAGTGCGGGAAGCTCCACACCGCGTAGTAGAAGATGGTGACGTCGACGTCGGCCGCGGCGACCGCCCGCGCGACCTGGGTGGCCAGCGCGTTCGTGGCGACGATGTCGGTGCCGACCACCACCTCGTGCCCGGCGCCCCGCAACGAGCTGACCAGCCCGTCCTGTTTGGACTGGATGAATCCAGCGTTGCGCGCGTGCACATGGTCACGCCCGTCGGAGATGCTGATCACGCCGATCCGAGCCACGAACTCCTCCTGCCCGAGCCAACGCCTGACGGCGCCGAGTAATCGATTTCTTCCGACGCTAGGCGGAGGCGCGAAGGGTGTCAATAGGTTCGAACCGGCCACGATCCGGTGACTCCACGCGATGCCGGTCGGCGCGGCGGTGGTCGGCCCGGAGTCCCGGACGGGAGGCGGTGGCGCCGGCCCGAGGGCGCGGCAGGAGGCACC
>JBAUUM010000843.1:0-12570 GCA_049582705.1 Actinocatenispora sp. | reverse complement strand
GCGGGAGGCGGCGCGGCGGGCTCCGCGGCCGCGGTCGCTGGTGGTGTCACCCCGGCCGTACCCGCCGTCGCGGGCGGTGGCCCCGGCCTCGACGTGACCGACCTGGTGGGCCCGGCCGAGGCGGCGGCGATGCTCGCCCCGGAGACCGCGACACCGGCGGGGACCGAGGAGAACGGGGTGCCCGGAACCGGGATACCGGGAGCCGGCGTCGGCCGGGAGACGGAACACCGGCCCCAGGGTCCCGAACCTGGCTAATGTCGTCTCGTTGACGGTCGTCCTGAACACGACATACGCTCGGAGGGTGCGCGTCGCGGTGATCGGTGGCGGGCCGGGCGGGCTCTACTTCGCCGCCCTGGCCGCCCGACTCGACCCCGGCCGCGAGATCACCGTGTACGACCAGAACCCGGCCGGTCGCACCTTCGGCTTCGGGGTGGTCTTCTCCGACGAGACGCTCGGCGGCATCGAGCAGGCCGACCCGGAGATCCACCGGACGATGGCTGCGGAGTTCGCCCGCTGGGACGACATCGACGTGCACCACCGGGGCACCGTCACCACGTCCGGCGGGCACGGGTTCGCCGCCCTCGGCCGGGTGCGGCTGCTGGAGATCCTGCGGGACCGCTGCGAGAAGCTCGGGGTACGCGTCCGCACCGGGCAGCAGGCGCCGCCGTTGGACGCGCTGACCGCCGGGCACGACCTCGTCGTCGCCGCCGACGGCGTGCACTCGGCGACCCGCGAGCGGCGCCCGGAGGTCTTCCGGCCCACGGTCGAGTCGCGCGGCTGCCGGTACATCTGGCTCGGCACCGACAAGGTGTTCGACGCGTTCACGTTCTGGATCGCGGAGACCCCGCACGGCGTGGTGCAGGTGCACGCCTACCCGTACGACCGGTCGTCGTCGACGTTGATCGTGGAGATGGCCGAGCCGGTGTGGCGGCGGCACGGCTTCGACCGGCTGGCGGAGGCGGCCGACCGGCTCCCCGCCGGCGACAGCGACGCCGCGTCGGTCGACCGCTGCCAACGGCTCGTCGCACCACTGCTCGACGGGCATCCGGTGCGGGGCAACAACTCCCGGTGGATCTCGTTCCGGACGGTACGGTGCGGCACCTGGCGGCACGGCCGGGTGGTACTGCTCGGCGACGCCGCGCACACCGCGCACTTCTCGATCGGCTCCGGCACGAAGCTCGCGATGGAGGACGCGCTGGCGTTGGCCGCGAACCTCGGCGAGCACCCCACGGTGGACGACGCGCTGGCGGCGTACGAGGCGGAGCGCCAGCCCGTCGTACTGTCCACCCAGCGGGCCGCGCAGGCGAGCCTGGAGTGGTTCGAGCAGATCGGCCAGTACACCTGGCAGCCGCCGACCCGGTTCGCGGTCAACCTCCTCACCCGGTCGCGCCGGGTGACGGTCGACAACCTGACGCTGCGCGATCCGGAGTTCGCCGCGCGGGCCCGGCAGTGGTACGCGGAGCACGAGGTGGCCCGCGGTGTCACGCCCGGGCCGGCGGTGGACCGGCCGCCGATGTTCCAGCCGTACCGGCTGGGTGGCCTGCTGCTGAAGAACCGGGTCGTGGTGTCCGCGATGGACATGTACTCGGCGGTGGACGGCGTACCGACCGACTTCCACCTGGTGCACCTGGGATCCAAGGCGCTCGGCGGCGCGGCGCTGGTGATGACCGAGATGGTGTGCGTGTCACCGACCGGGCGCATCACGCCGGGCTGCACCGGCCTGTACTCCGACGAGCAGGGCTCGGCATGGCGGCGGATCGTGGACTTCGTGCACCGGGACAGTACCGCCCGGATCGGTGTCCAGTTGGGACACTCGGGCCGGAAGGGCTCCACCCGGCTGATGTGGGAGGGCATCGACCAACCGCTGCCGACCGGCAACTGGCCGGTGGTCGGGCCGTCGCCGGTACCGTACTCGCCGGAGAGCCAGGTGCCGCGGGAGCTGACCGTGTCGGAGCTGGCCGCGATCCGGGACGAGTTCGTGGCGTCCGCGCGGCGCGCCGCCGACGCCGGTTTCGATCTGTTGGAACTGCACTGCGCGCACGGCTACCTGCTGTCGTCGTTCCTGTCCCCGCTGACCAACCGGCGCGCCGACGGTTACGGCGGCGCGCTGGCCGGACGGCTGCGCTTCCCGCTGGAGGTCCTCGACGCGGTGCGCGAGGTCTGGCCCGCGGACCGGCCGGTGACGGTACGGATCTCGGCCACGGACTGGGCGCCCGACGGGCTGGACGCCGACGACGCGGTGGCGGTCGCGCGCGCGTTCGCCGAGCACGGCGCCGCCGGGATCGATGTCTCGACCGGTCAGGTGGTCAGCCACGAGCGGCCGGCGTACGGCCGGTCGTACCAGACGCCGTTCGCGGACCGGATCTCGAACGAGGTGGCCCGGCACACCGGGCTGACCGTGATCGCGGTCGGGGCCATCTCGTCGTACGACGACGTGAACTCGATCCTGCTGGCCGGCCGCGCGGATCTGTGCGCGCTCGGTCGTACGCACCTCTACGATCCACAGTGGACGTTGCATGCCGCGGCCGAGCAAGGGTGCCCGGACGCGGAGTGGCCGGTGCCGTTCCGCGCCGGATCCCGCCGACCGCAGGCGGGCCGGGCCGAGGCGGCCCGCCCCCGACTGTCGCTGGTCGCCGAACCGGTCCCGGTGACCCGGCACGCGCGCTGGCGGCCCGTCGACCCGAGCTGACCGGCCCTTGGGGCCGATCACCATCCTATTGACAATCGATAGGATACGGGCGATAGTCGATGGATGCTCACTGAGAAACGAGCGGTAGGCGCTCTTCGGGTCTTCCTCGTGCTGCTGTTCGCGATCCTGGTCGTGTTCCAGGTCCTCTCGCTGCCCGGGCAGTTCGCCCACATGGCGAAGGAAAACCCGGACCTCGCCTACCTCAGGTGGCCGGCGACGGCCGTGACGGTGTTCTGGGTGCTGTGCGTGCAGGTCGTGATCGTGTCCACCTGGAAACTGCTCACCCTGGTCAGGAACGACCGCATCTTCAGCGACGCCTCGCGCGCGTGGGTCGACGCGATCGTGTGGGCCATCGCGGCCGCCTGGGTCGTACTGGTGGGAGTCTTCCTCTACGTCGGGTTCAACGCCGACGACCCCGGAACGCCGCTGCTGCTGCTCCTGCTGTTGACCGGCGTCACCGTACTGGGGCTCCTGATGGTCGTCATGCGTGCGCTGCTGCGGCGGGCCACGACCCTGCAGACCGACATGCAAGCGGTGATCTGATGCCCATCGTGGTGCGCATCGACGTCGAGTTGGCCAAACGCAAGATGAGCGTGGGGGAGTTCGCCGAGCGGGTCGGGCTCACCCCGGCGAACGTGGCGGTACTCAAGAACGGGCGCGCCAAGGCGGTCCGGTTCAGCACCCTGGAAGCCATGTGCCGGGTGCTCGAGTGCCAGCCCGGCGACCTGCTCGAATGGACCGAGGAATGAGCCGGCCCGCGGGCACCCGCCCACCATCCACCGGCACGGTCGGTGTCGGTTCCCACCCCGGTCAGGAGTCCCGATGAAGTACGTCCTCGCCGTCCTCGTGGCCGCGCTCGGCATCGCCGTCATCCTGTACGGCGGATCCGACGACTCACCGGGTGCCCAACTGATCGGCCTCGTGCTCGTCGTCGGCGCGGCGGCGTTCAGAATCAGGGCGATCCTGCGCAGCAAGCGGCCGTAGAACCGCCCTCAGCGCGAGGAGGCGCGATGCCCCGGCCGACTCGGTCCGGCCGCGCCATCCGCCGGGGCCGGCCGTCCCAGGTGTCCCCTCCGGCTCCGAACGGACCGTTTGACGCACCGGCACGGCGGGTAGCGTGAAAGGTGGTGGCGGTGTCGGAGGGGCCTGACACCAAGTACCGGTCGGAGAGCCTGCCGCCCGCCCGCGGGCGGGTGCGCCCGCCCGCCCCGACATCACGTCGAGGAGGGTCCGTAATGGGCATGATGGACAAGCTCAACGATATGAAGGAAAAGGCCAAGAACCTCGCCGGGGAACACGGCGACAAGGTCAGGCAGGGGATGGACAAGGCCGGCGAGTTCGCCGACAAGCAGACCGGCGGCAAGTACTCCGACAAGATCGACAAGGGTGTCCAGAAGGGCAAGGAAGGCCTGGACAAGGTCGCCCAGGACAAGGACCAGGGCGGCGGGACCCCCGGTGACAGCGATCCGGGTGGCAAGGGCACGGGCAGCCCGTAGTCGCCGACACGGCATGCGAACGAGGCGCGGACCGCAAGGTCCGCGCCTCGTTCTGTGGTGGGGCTGGAACCGGTCGGCGATGATGGAGGGGATATCGACCGCGGAGGGATGCCCGATGAGCCTCAGGGACAGATTCGACGAGTTTGCCGACCGCGCCGCCGATCTCGCCGAGAAGGCCACGGACCGGGCCAGGGATCTCGCCGCCGAGCACAACAGCACGATCGACGAGAAGCTGGACAAGGCCGCCGGCTACATCGACGAGAAGACCGGCGGCAAGTACGCGGACCGCATCGGCACCGGGGTGAGCAGGGCGAAGGACGGCCTCGACCGGTTCGCCGAGCCCCGGCAGGGCGGCGAGCACCGTCCGCGCGACAACGACGGCGACGGCACCCGCCCCTGACCGGTCCTCGGGGCCATCGGGGGTCTCCGCTACCTGGCGGAGAGCGCGGGAGGAGGGCGGAGCCCTCCTCCCGTACGAGACTCAGCGCGGGCGGCGGTCGTTGGTGCGTGGCCGCCACACCACGAGCGCGGTCTCCCGCATCGGCACCAGATCCCGGCCGTACGAGCCGGACATGGCCTGCATCTCCGCGATCTGCTGTCGGGCGGCCAGGAGTTCGGCCTCCAACTCGGCGACCCGGTTCTGCAGCAGGGTCGTGGCCTGGTCCAGCTCGATGATCCGCTTGATGCCGGCGAGGTTCACGCCGTCGTCCTGGGACAGCCGCTGGATCTCGCGCAGCAGGGCGACGTCACGGGCGCTGTAGCGGCGCCCGCCGCCCGCCGTCCGACCCGGCTGCACCAGCCCGAGCCGGTCGTACTGGCGGAGCGTCTGCGGATGCATGCCGGCCATCCGGGCCGCGACCGAGATGACGATGACCTTCGCGTCGGACGCGCCGTCGAGTTCGATGGAGAAGTAACCGGTCATCCTGCCCCTCCACGGTGCTCCTGACGCCGCACACGGGCGTCGAGCCGGTCACGCGGCGCGGCCGACGTCTCCGCGCTGAACTCCGCGAGTGCCTTGCGGGCCCGTTCGGACAGCTCGCTCGGCACCGCCACCTCGACCGTCACCAGCAGGTCACCGACGCTGCCGGCCCGGCCCGGTACGCCCTTGCCCCGGACCCGCAGCGTGCGTCCGCTCGGCGTGCCCGGCGGCACCCGCAGCGTCACCACCCCGTCGAGGGTGGGGACCCGGAGGTCGGCGCCGAGCGCGGCCTCCGCGAACGTGACCGGCACGGTCAGGGTGAGGTTGTTGCCCGAACGCGTGAACAGGTCGTCGGGCTTGACGTGCACCAGCACGTACAGGTCGCCGGCCGGGCCGCCCCGGGCCCCCGGTTCACCCTTGCCCCGAACCCGGATCCGCTGGCCGTCTCCGACACCGGCGGGCAGCCGGACGGTGAGCCGACGGTTCTTGGTGACCCCGCCGGAGCCGTGGCACTCCGGGCACTTCTCGTCCACGATGGACCCGGTGCCCTGGCAGTCCTTGCACGGCTCGGAGAAGCTGAACGCGCCCTGGTTGCTGCTGGTCAGGCCGCTGCCGCGGCAGGTCGGGCAGGTCCGCGGGGTGGTACCGGGCTTCGCGCCCGACCCGTGGCAGAGGTCGCAGACACCGGGCGCCCGCAGCGTCAACGGCAGCATGGTGCCGCGTACCGCGTCGCTGAAGTCGACCGAGACCTCGGCCTCGATGTCCCGCCCGGCGCTGACCGTACTGCCACCGGCTCCGCCACCGCCGCGACGACCGCCCCCGCCGAACAGCGAACCGAACAGGTCGCTGAACCCGCCGGCCCGGCTCTGCGCGTTGCCGAGCAGGTCGGACAGGTCGAACGGAGTGCTGCCACCCGAGGTGCCGGGCGTGCCGCCACGGCGGAACGCGCCCGCGCCGAACATGGAGCGGGCCTCGTCGTACTCCTTGCGCTTCTGCTCGTCGGAGAGCACCGAGTACGCCTCGGAGACGTCCTTGAAGCGCTCCCGGGCGGCGTCGTCCCCCGGGTTGTGGTCGGGGTGCAGTTGCCGCGCGAGCTTCCGGAAGGACTTCTTGATGTCACCGGACGAGGCGTCCTTGGCGACACCGAGGACCTTGTAGTAGTCCTTCTCCAGCCAGTCCTTCGTACTCATGAGCCCACACCCCCTTCCACGTCACGACCGTGCACTCACTTCTCCGACGCGTCGTCGCCCTGCTTCGTGCCGGCCTCGGTCTCCGACTCCTCGACGGCCGTCGACTCGACCACGGGCGCCTCGGTCTCCGCCGGGTCCGACGCACCGGCCTCGGCCTCCGGCTCGGGGTCGGCCACCGCGACCATCGCCGGCCGCAGCATCCGCTCCCCGTGGCGGTAGCCACGCCGCATGACCATCACACAGGTCGGCTCCGTCACGTCCGGGGACAACGAGTGCGCCACGGCCTCGTGGTGCATCGGGTCGAACGGGTCGCCGGCCTCACCGTAGGGCGTGAGACCCGCCTTCGCCAGGACCGAGGTGAGCTGCTCGGCGACCGCGGCCAACGGGCCGACGAGGTCACCGTGTTCACGGGCCCGGTCCAGGTCGTCGAGGACCGGCAGCAGCGAGGACAGCAGCACTCCGGTGGCCTGCTCCCCGGCCAGCGCGCGGTCCCGGTCCACCCGGCGCCGGTAGTTGGCGTACTCCGCCACCACCCGCTTCAGGTCCCGGGTCCGTTCGTCCAGCTCGCCGCGGAGCGCCGACTCGTCGACCGAGGCCGCCTCAGCCGGCGCGGCGTCGGCGGTGGCCTCGGTGGCCGGGGCCGCCGGCTCGGCGACCTCCTCCGACGTACTGGCGGCCGGGCTGGCGCCGTCGGTCTCGGTGCTCCGCGCTTGCGTCCCGTTCGGGTCGATCCGGCGCCGGTCGCGCACCACTATCCGTTCCTCGCTTTCCTGCTCCTCGCCACGCGGGCCGGTGCCCCCGGTGGCCGGGGGCACCTTTCCCGCGCGATCCGCTGGGTCGCGCTGTGTCACTTCTTGTCGTCCTCGTCGACGATCTCGGCGTCGACCACATCGTCCTTGCCGTCGGCCTGCGCGCCACCGGCCTGTGCACCGCCGGCAGCACCCGCGGCACCCGCCTGGTCCGCGCCGGGCGCGCCCTCACCGGAGCCCTGCGCCTGCGCGTACATCGCCGAACCGGCCTCCTGGGAGACCTTGGACAGCTTCTCCTGCGCGGTGCGGATGGCCTCGATGTCCTGGCCGCCGAGAGCGCCACGCAGCTCGCTCAGCGACTCCTCCATCTCCGACTTCTTGTCGGCCGGGATCTTCTCGCCGTGCTCGGCGAGGAACTTCTCGGTCTGGAACTGGAGCCCCTCGGCGAGGTTGCGGGTCTCGGCCTCCTCGCGCCGCTTCTTGTCCTCGTCGGCGTGGTCCTGGGCCTCCTGCATCATCCGCTCGATGTCCTCCTTCGGCAGCGAGGAGCCGCCGGAGATGGTCATCGACTGGGACTTGCCGGTGCCCGAGTCCTTCGCGGAGACGTTGACGATGCCGTTCTCGTCGATGTCGAAGGACACCTCGATCTGCGGCACGCTGCGCGGTGCCGGCGGGATGCCGGTCAGCTCGAAGGTGCCGAGCTTCTTGTTGTACGCCGCGATCTCACGCTCGCCCTGGAAGACCTGGATGAGCACGGACGGCTGGTTGTCGTCGGCGGTCGTGAAGATCTCCGAACGCTTCACCGGGATCTTGGTGTTGCGCTCGATGAGCTTGGTGAACACGCCGCCCTTGGTCTCGATGCCCAGCGACAGCGGGGTCACGTCGACCAGCAGGACGTCCTTGACCTCGCCCTTGAGCACGCCGGCCTGGAGCGCGGCACCGACGGCCACGACCTCGTCCGGGTTGACGCCCTTGTGCGGGTCCTTGCCCGTCATCTCCTTGACGACCTCGGACACCGCCGGCATCCGGGTCGAGCCACCGACCAGGATCACGTCGTCGATGTCGGAGACCTTGATGTTGGCGTCACGGATGGCCTGCTCGAACGGCGCCTTGGTGCGGCCCAGCAGGTCCTGGGTCAGCCGCTGGAACTCCGAGCGGGACAGCGACACGTCCATGTGCAGCGGGCCGTCCGGGCCGGCCGTGATGTACGGCAGGTTGATCGTGGTGTTCGTGGTCGCGGACAGCTCGATCTTGGCCTTCTCGGCGGCTTCCTTCAGCCGCTGGAGCGCCATCTTGTCCTTGCCCAGGTCGACACCGTGCTGGCCCTGGAAGGTCTGCACGAGGTGCTTGATCACGCGCTCGTCCCAGTCGTCACCACCGAGGTGGTTGTCGCCGCTGGTGGCGAGCACCTGGATGACGCCCTCGCCGATCTCCAGCAGGGAGACGTCGAACGTGCCGCCGCCGAGGTCGAAGACCAGGACGGTCTCCTCCTTCTCGCCCTTGTCCAGCCCGTAGGCCAGCGCGGCGGCGGTCGGCTCGTTGATGATGCGCAGCACGTTGAAGCCGGCGATCTCACCGGCCTCCTTCGTCGCGGTGCGCTGGGCGTCCTCGAAGTAGGCCGGGACGGTGATCACCGCGTCGGTGACCTGCTCACCCAGGTAGGCCTCGGCGTCGCGCTTGAGCTTCATCAGCGTGCGCGCGCTGATCTCCTGGGACGTGTACTTCTTCTCGTCGACCCCAACGGACCAGTCGGTGCCCATGTGGCGCTTGACGGACCGGATGGTGCGGTCCGGGTTGGTGATGGCCTGCCGCTTGGCGACCTCACCGACGAGCACCTCACCGTTCTTGGCGAACGCGACGATCGACGGCGTGGTACGCGCCCCCTCGGCGTTCGCGATGACGGTGGGTTCGCCACCTTCCAGGACACTCACCACCGAGTTGGTCGTTCCTAGGTCGATGCCGACCGCACGTGCCATGTTTGCTTCCTCCGTCGCCTTGTGCCAGATGTGAGGTTGAGTGACGCTGGCTCAATGTTGACGCGCTCGACGCGTCATCGTCAACCAGGAGTTGAGCCCGTCACACGCAAGTCTCATGATCGCACAACGTGTCGACCGCCCCGCTCATTCCCCCCGCCGCACACCGGGCCCCACCAGCGACGACCGTGCGGGCGTCGCCGGGCAGCGAGATGCCCCCGGTCATCTCGGACGACCGGGGGCATCTCTGGCGGGGGAACAAAGCCCGTGGGCGCACCACCCACCCGAGGAAACGACCGGCCCGGCGTGCGGACTCGGGCACCCGCCCCGGAAGCCCGGACGCGCTCGCCCGGGCGCGCTCGCGCGGACGCCGCTCGCCCGACGGGGCACCGTGGCGGCGCTCAGCCGGCCGGAACGCTCTTGGACATCTGCTGCGAGGTGACCCGGTACCCGAGGCTGCGGTACAGGCCGATCGCCACCTCGTTGTGCCCGAACACGTTGAGGCCGACCTCGCCCACGTCGCGCGCCGCCAGCTCACGCTCGCCGGCCAGCATGATCGCCCGCCCGTACCCGAGGCCACGGCAGCCCGGCTCGATCCACAACTCGAACACCCAGGCCTGCCGCCGCTTCGGCCCCGGCAGGGCCAGCCAGAGCAGACCGACCGGCTGATCGGTCGGACCGGCGTCCGTGTCGAGGGCGCTGAACAGCAGCATCCCCGGGGTGTCCAGGCCGTTCGGCAACAGCTGGTCGAACTCGGCGCGGGACCGCTCCTCGGCCGTCTCCGGCGGGTACTCGCCGGACCGCGTCTTGTCCTCGGCGTACTCCCGCACGGACCGGTCCATGTACTTCTCGTACTCACCAGGGGTCATCGGCCGCAGCCTGATGTTTCTCGCCATCCCGGCATTCTGGCAAGGCGCCAGGTCGACCGACATCGAATTGTCGGCTGACCGACGATCGGCCGCGCGGCCGTCCCCCGAGGGGCCGCCGGGCCCGACGGGCCGCAACGCCCCGGGCGGGATCCGTCCCCGCCCGGGGCGTGGCGGTACCGGTCAGTCGTTGTCGTTGTGGAACGTCACCTTCTGGAAGTCGACCGCGCAGTCACGGTCCATGAAGGCCCAGCCCAGGGTCGAGTCGCGGATCACCATGGCGGGGTTCGAGCCGTGCGTGGTGAACCGGTACTGCACCTTCGCCGCGGGCGTGCCGGCGGAGTCACGCAGGCTGCCGTCGCTGTAGTCGCTGGTCGTGTAGTAGTTGTAGAACGCGCCGCAGGACGGGTCGACGACGATCTCGGAACCGTCGGTCGCCTCGTGCGCCTTGGCGTTGAAGTCCTTGCCGAACGACAGCCGGTGGCTCATCGCCTCCTGGGTCGCGGCGCTGCACGACGGGTCCGCCGTACCGGTCGGGTCGGCGCTCAGCGCACCCGGCGGGATCCAGCCGCAGATGTTGTTGCTGCCGTGGCTGCGGCCCCAGTGGTAGTCGGACGCCTGGGTCTCCTCCACGTCGAACGACGAGCCCGCCATGGCGGTGCCGACGAAGTAGCCGCAGACCTTGTTCTGGATCCAGGTGCCGGGCGCGATGGTGCCGTGGTTGTCGCAGACGGCGGGCTTCGGCGAGTTCGCCTGGACGGTGTAGCGGTTGACGGCCTGCGCCGCCGACGACTGCGCGGCGATCGCCATGCTGGCCACCGCAACGGTGACGGCGATCCGTCCTACGAGACGCTTCACGGGGTAGCTCCTTCGATCAGTCGGGTTCCGACGATGGGCGGGCGACGCGCACCGGACTCCGCGACGGCGGGTCCGGGCCCGGACGTCGCCCGGGCGCGCGGAGTGGGTCAGCAGAACCAGCCGTTCTGGACCCAGCCGTGCTTGTTGACGTTGCCGTAGGCGAAGCCGTACACGTAGCTGCCGCTGGTGTCCTCGATCAGGAAGCTCTGCAGGTACGTGAGGGTGTCGAACGGCGTGCCGCCGGGCGCGTCGCGGACCTCCAGGGTCTGCGCGCAGATCGGCTCGCGGTTGCCGGGAACGCCCCAGGTGGCCTGCGCGGGGGTGGCGCCGGCCAGCAGGGCGGTGGTGACCGCCGCGGCGCCGACCGTGGCCAGGACACCTCGGCGGATCTTCGTACTCATCGTGGTCTCCGTGGGATGGGGGTAGTGACCGTCGGCGCGCGATGGGGTCGGCGCCGCCGGGCCTTCGGTGCCTGTCCGGCCGGGTACGGAGGGGTGTCCACGGTGGACACACCCGGGAGGACTCCACAGTGGGGCGAGCCCTCTCATAACCGGCTAGACGGGATATTCCAGGGAAGCATGTCACGATAGCGCTCAAACAACTTCCTATACAACTATCCAGAAAAGCCCTAGGATCCGGCGCCGGACCTGGTGCGTGGCCGCCGTGCTCGCCGTGGTGGCGGGCTGACACACTGACACCGTGGCGGACACCAGTGACCCCCGCACCATCCGGACGAAGATGCGGTTGCGGCAGGAGCTGATGGCGGCGTGCGAGCAGCACCCCCTGGAACAGGTCAGCGTCGCTGAGGTCGTCCGGCGTGCCGGGATCGGCCGGGCCACGTTCTACCTGCACTACGACAGCCTCGACGCGCTCGCCCTGGACGCCTGCGCCGAGATGGTCCGGTCCGCCGTCGACGCGCTGCACGCCGTCAAGGTCATGCCCGACGACCACCCGCCCCCGCCGGTCACCGCGCTGTTCACCGAGATCGGCCGCCGCGCCTCGCTCTACCGCAGCCTGACCCGGTCCGGCGGCGGCGGTCCGCTCGGTGAACAGCTCCACCGCGAGCTGGCGAAGCAGGTCGCCGCGGAACGGCGCGACCGGGGCCTCGCCGGACCGGGCGAGGACGTCGCGGCCACCGCGATCGCCGCCACGTTCACCGCGGTACTCACCGACTGGCTGCACGGCGGGGTCAGCGGCACACCGACGGAGGTGGCCGCCCGGGTGTGGCGCCTGCTGCGCGCGCTGCAGACCGCGACCTGCGACGCCACCCCGCAGGCCGACCCCCGGTAGCCGATCGTCCGGCAGCGCCGGCCCGGCCCGCCCGGTGACCGTGTCCGGCCGGCAGGTCGCGTCACGTCGAGGTCAGCACGTGTACGGCCAGCGCCGCGACCACCAGGCTGGAACAGAGGCCGGTGACCAGCCGGCCGCGCTCGCCGGCCAGCAGACGGCCCAGCAACGCGCCGCCCGAGGCGAGGAGCAGCTGCCAGCTCGCCGACGCCAGCGCGGCGGCGAGTACGAACGCGGCCCGGTCCACCGGTGACACGGCGGCCGAGAGCCGGCTGCCGAGCACCAGGGCGGCGAAGTAGACGATCGTGGTCGGGTTCAGCAGCGTCACCGCCAGCAGGCTCAGGTACGCGCGACGCGCACCGAGCACGGCCGGGCCCCGGCGGGCAACCGGCGTGGGATCCCGGTACCGGCGCACGCTGCCGACCGCGGTACGCGCCGCGAGCAGGAGGAGCACCGGCGCGGACGCCCAGCGCAACGGGACCGCGACGGGCCCGACCACGCCGGCCAGCGCGCCACCTCCGACGACCGCCACCAGCGCGTACC
>JBAUUM010000842.1:0-2531 GCA_049582705.1 Actinocatenispora sp. | reverse complement strand
GCCCTGGGACCAGCCGGGCGACCATCGCGGCGCCGACCGCGAGCAGGGCCGCCAACGCCGCGGCCTGTGCGGGTCCGGCGTGGTCCAGGATCGCGCCGACGAGCGGTGCCGAGAGCGCGCCGCCCATCGTCGACGCCGTGGCGAACCAGCCGAACGCCTCACCCCGCCGTTCCGGCGGTGCGACCGCGGCGAGCCGGGAGTTGCTGGTCGCGAACATCGGCGCGATCGCCGAGCCGCCCACCGCGAGGACCAGACACACCAGCCACGGTGCCGGATGCGCGGTGATCGGCGGCAGTACCGGCACCAGGAGCGCCAGCCCGACCGCGGTCCCGGCGGCGCGCACCGCGAGCCGCTGACGGCCGACCCGGGAACCGAGCACCAGGCCGCCCGTTGCCGAGCCGATGGCCCACACCGCGGACAGCACGCCGGCCAGTCCCGGCGTGCCACGGTCCCGCGCCCACGCCACCAGGACCAGGTCCACGGCGGAGAGCGCACCGATGACCAGCAGCGACATCACCAGCAGCGCCACCAGTCCAGGAGACCTCAGCAGCGAGCCGCGCCGCCCGGTCACCCCGTCGCCCGCGACACCCAGGGCCTCGGCCGGGTTCCGGTCCGTGTCGTGCAACGACCCGGCCCGCCGCAGCGCGAGGGCGAAGCCGAGGGAGCCGACCAGCGCCATGACCGCGCAGGCGAGTACGGCCGCGCGGGCGCTGACCATCGACACCAGCATCGCGGCGATCATCGGGCCGACCACGAAGAGGACCTCCGTGAGCGTGGACTCGGCCGCGTACGTGGCCTCCCGCGCTGTGTGGTCCGGCACGTGCGACCAGGTCACCCGGGCCACCGAACCGACCGGCGGCGACATGATCCCGCTGACCAGTGCGAGTACCGGCGCCGCCGGCCACGCCCAGGCCGGGAGCACGGCGATCACGGTCACGCCCACCGCGTACACGATGCCGCCCGTCATCAGGACCCGCGGCGCCGGACGCCGGTCGATGCTCCGGCCGCGCAGCGGCCCGCCGATCGCCATCCCGATCGTCAGCGCGGCGGTGACCACGCCGGCGATCGTGTACGACCCGGTCCAGCCGGCGACCAGGAACGTCAGGCCCAGCGCGGTGCCGGTGAAGTGCAACCGACCCACCAACGACCAGGCGAGCAGGCCGGCGAGGTGCCGGGTGGCGAGAATGCGACGGTAGGGAGCGAACACGCCTCCGAGCATCGCCGAGAACGACCGGCGCGGCCACGTGTTTCTGCCGACTCAGGCCGCACGCGGTGTGACGCCGATCTCCTGGTCAGTGGCCGTTTTCGAGGGTCGGCCGCTACCGCCGCGCGGCGAGTGCGAAGGCCACGGCCGAGACCCCGGCGCGGGTCGGGTTGATGTCGGTGTTGCGGGTCGGGTGCACCCGGTTGGTCATGAGCACCACGGTCAGCCCGCGCGCCTGGTCGACCAGCAGCGACGTGCCCGTGAAACCGGTGTGGCCGAACGCGCCGGACAACGGCCCGACGATCTTCGGGTCGTCGATCCGGGCCCCGACACCCTGACCGTACGGGTGCGGCACGTCGGCCGGGATCTGGTCGGTGCGCAGCACCGCGACGCTCTCCGGCTTGAGCAACGTCACACCGTCCACGGTGCCGTCCCCGCGCAGCAGCTCACCGAATCGGGCCAGGTCGGCGGCCGTGGAGAACAGCCCGGCGTGGCCGGCGACGCCGCCCAGCCCGTTCGCGTTCTCGTCGTGCACGCGCCCGTGGATGACGCCCGTCTCCAGGTCGTCGCGCTGTTCCGCGGCGGCGATCCGGGGCAGCAGCGTCACCGCCGGGTTGTAGCCGGTGCCCGTCAACCCCAGCGGGATCAGGATGCGCTCCTCGACCAGCGCCTCCAGCCGTTGTCCCGTCACCAGCTCGGCGAGGAACCCGGCCGTCTGGTAACCGATGTCGGAGTACTGGTAGGTGCTGCCCGGCTCGCGCACCGGCTCCGCCTCCAGCAGCAGTCGGCGGCGCTGCCCCACGAACGGCGACTCCCGCCACACCGGTCGACCGGGCAGGTAGCCGCCGACGTGCGTCATCAGCATGCGCAGCGTGCTGCGCTGCTTGACCCCGCCCCGGTACTGCGGGAACCACCGACCCAGGGGCTCGTCGAGGTCGATCAGTCCCTCCTCGACCAGGCCGAGGGTCAGTACCGCGGTGAACAGCTTGGTGATCGAGGCGATGTCCCAGATGGTGTCCGGCCGGGCGGGGATCCGCCGCTCGTCGGGCAGCAGGGAGTGGTCCCGGTCGGCGTACCGGACGGCCTCGCCGACCGCTTCGCGGCCGACCGGCTCCCCGTCGGCGAGCACGAGCGCCACCGCGCCCGGGTACACGCCGGGCCCGTCCGACCCGGGCAGTCCGGCTTCCAGCACCGCACGCAGCTCCGTCACGAGATCCGAGCGTACGGGCCGGGGGCGGACGGGGCGGACCGGACCCCCGGCACGCGCCGGCCGCGCGGTGACCTCCATCTCCTGTGCAGCGACACGCCGCGCCAATCGGCGTGTCGC